>NZ_JBAJEX010000003.1 GCF_039822265.1 Thiobacter sp. AK1 | reverse complement strand
CTGGCTATCAGCTTCTTCGAGGGCAGGAAGGCGTACTGGGATTATCAGGTGCGGAAGATGTGTGAGAAGGATGGGGGCATGAAGTTATACCAACGAGTGCCACTGCCAAAAAGATATTTAGATGCAGGTGGCGTTATTCGCATCCCCTCCTCGAATAAGGCCGATAGTAACGACCTCTTTAGCTATTCGGTGGAGACACAAAAAATCAAAGAAGGTGATCTGGCTGTATATCGATACCATATTACTGTGATGCGTCGAAGCGATTCAGTACTCCTTGGTGAATCTGTCATCTACGGCAGAAGTGGGGGTGATTTCCCTACCTTTGCGTATCCATCTAGGTTCGTCTGCCCAGAAAACGAAGGCGAGTCACAACTAATCAATGAAATATTTATGCGAAATACAATTCAATAAGGAGACATCGAATGGATGCATCCATACTCGCGAAGCAAGCAGAATTCGCGCTCGCTGCCTACGCTAACCTGCAACCCGGGGTCCCGAACCAAACTGCATTGCAAGACCAAGGGAAGGGAATGAGTGCAAGGCAGGCAGAAGAGTTCGCGGCTCACTACACAGTCGTCACCCAATTCACCGACACAGTTGCTGAAGGTGGTTTGGGCACGAGTTTCTCCGCGACGGTATTTGCCGACGCATATGGCAATCTCACGCTGGCGATCCGCGGCACACTGGAAGCAGGGGATTTCGTACCCACCGATTCCAGCATAGCCACCGCCGGTGTCGGCTACGACCAGATTGTCGCCATGTGGAACTGGTGGCAGCGCGTGAGCAACCTGGCCGCTATGGCGGTGACCCAATATCGGCTTGTTGCAACGCCGCTCGATTTGAGTCGTGCCACGTGGATTCCTGGCGCGGGGCGTTGGCTCGAATGGTATACCGGCACCGCCAACGGGACACTGAGAGCGGCGCGGGCATCGACGCCGCCACGCTCAAGGTGACGCGGACGGAGGAGGGGCATATCCAGATCGACTACAGCGCCCAGGACAGCGTGGTGATCGTGAACGGCCTGGCCGGCGCGGTTCGCGAGTACCGCTTCGCCGGCGGTGAAACCGTGAGCTGGGCCAAACTGCTCGGGCGCGCCCTCGACGACACAGTTTCCTCGGCCACCAGTGCGGCGGGCGCCTACATCGCCGGCGGCAAGCGCGCCGACACCCTCAGCGCCACCGGCGGCCACAGCGTGCTCTCCGGCGGACAGGGGAACGACAGCCTCACCGGCGACGGTGGCGGCAACATCTACCTGTACGAACTGGGCGACGGCACCGACCACATCATCGACACGGGCGGCCATGTGGATGCATCGGGCAACCCGGCGCCCAACCGCATCGTGTTCGGCGCAGGCATCACGCCCGACATGCTGACGTTGCACTTGAGCCCGCTGGCGATCCAAGTGGGTTCCGATGCCAACGACGTTATCTATATCGACCACTTCAACCCTGCCGACGTATTTGCCAATCCTTCCATCGGCACGTTCGAGTTTGCCGACGGCACGGTGCTGACCTATGAGGAACTGCTCCAGCGCGGCTTCGATCTCGAAGGCAGCGCAGGCGACGATGCGATTCGCGGCACCAACATCGCTGACCGCCTGACGGGAAATGCCGGCAACGACGACTTGCAGGGCGGGGCGGGCGACGACAGCTATTTCTACCAGCTCGGCGATGGCCACGACCGTGTGCTCGATGACGACACGACGACGGACAACCGGGACCGCCTGCGTCTGGGCGTCGGCATCCGCAGCAATGAAGTCACGGTCACGCGCAACTACCACGACATCACTCTGACGTTCATCGATGGCGGCTCGGTTACCCTGGTCGGCCAACTCGATGGCGAAGGCCGCGGCATCGAACAGGTGGAGGTTGCCGATGGCACGACCTGGCTGGCGGATGAACTGGCGGCGCGCGCCGAATTCGTGGCGCCGGACCCGCAATACATCGAGGGAACGGATGGCGATGATGTCCTGACGGATCAGGACGGGGACGACACCGTCGTCGGTAGGCTTGCGCAAATTATTTGCGACGCGTGCTCGAATTACATGCGACGTGCTCGAATTACATGCGACGCTCAACGTCGCATGTACTGTGCTCACGGTAGCCGTCCGGTAGCTGCGCGCCACGCAGCTCGGACTCGTAGCTCAGGCGGCAGTGGTCGCGCTCTAGCGGACAGAACAGCGCGTCGATAAGCGGGCGCAGGAGGCGTCCGGCGATCTTGCCCTGACGTTCCATGCGCCATGAGGCGGCGCTGATGGTCTCGTCTGGCTGGCCGTTGCCGAGAGTGGCCAGCACCCAGATGAGCTGATCAACGGCAATGAGGATGTTGAGGATGCGGCGTTTCATGCGACCTCAATCTCATCGAGCGTCGTCGCCGCATCGACCGCTGCTTTGCGCGCCCATGCGGTTTGATAAGCCGTCTGCACCTGCGCGGCAATCGCTGCAGCGATGGCGAGCAGGTCGGCGATGGACGTGACCGGCATGTCGTTATTGTCTGCGTCGCGCCATACCGGCGGCAGCGGAAGGCCGGCTTGGGCCAGGGCGATCGCCTGGCCGAGCAGGTCCTGGCTGCGCTTGTCGGCTTGCCAGACGTGACCATTGATGGTGACATTGGCCGTGGCTGCGGCGTCTCGCTCGGCTTCGATCTGGCGCTTTTTTGCGGCCTTGGTCTCGGCGAGCAGCGCATCTGGATGCGCGGGAAGTTCTGCATCGAGCGCGAGTTCGCATTGCGCCAGATCGCAGGCGGGCAGCTCTTCCGGATCGGACGGAAGCTGGATGGAGACGAACAGGCCGTCTTGGCGGTAGTCGTTCGGCACGCGCCAGACGCGAACACGCGCCTGTGTCGGCAGATGCGGAAGATCGATGGTGGCGGTGTCGGTGATGAGCTGATGGTTTTCAATGCGCATGTCAGGCTCCTTTAAGGACAAGAGTTTGCAGGATTGAGCGCGTCGTGCGCCTGGCGCTGGCCCAGCGCATGACAGCGAGCATGGACATGACGGCTGCGCGACACTTGGACAGCGTTGTCAAGCCGTTGCGCCACTTGGACGATAGGACGCGGAATCGCGCTTTCCACGAGCGGATCGCCCGCCGACGCAGGCGGATGTGTGTTGCAAAGATGCGGTAGCCGCAAAAGTCCACACCGCGCCGAATCGGCCAATAGCCGCTCTTGGGGTTGAGCCGAAGGCCGAGTGCAGCGATCTCGGCGTCGATCGCGTCAAGCCAACGCGCCGCGGTCGCCTTGTCCGGAGCTACCAGCACGAAGTCGTCCATGTAGCGGAGATACTCGAGCACACCCCAGTCGTCCTTGACGCGATGGTCGAGCGCGTCCAGCAGGATGTTGGCGGCAAGCTGACTGGTGAGCGCGCCGACGGGCAGGCCGACGCCATCGAAGCCGTAACCCGAGTAGACCGCGCGCAGCATGGACAGGGTGCGCGTGCAGTCGATGACGCGTGCGATACGCTCGATGAGCACATCATGTCGGATGCTCGCGAAGTAGCTCTTGACATCGCACTTGACGACGTAAGCACCTTCGCCCCAGCGCCGCTTGGCGCGGCGGAGAAATGCCTGCGCACGCATGACAGCCGCATGTGTGCCGCGCCCACGGCGGCAGGCGTAGCTGTCATGGATGAACCGGCGCTCGAACAGAGGCTCGATGACGCGCACGATGGCATGGTGGACGATGCGGTCGGCAAATGGCGGTGCGGTGATTTCACGCCACTTCGGGTCGCGTACCCAGAAGCGGCGCGCACGTCCCGGCTGCCATGTGCCGCGCAATAAATGCTCGTGCAGGCTGACTAAATTGGCCTCCAGATCGGCTTCGAAACGGCGCACTTCTTCTGACTTGCGTTTGCCCTTTCTGGCCTCGCGCCAGGCGGACACAAGGTTTTCCCAAGAAGTGATGCGCTCGAAAATGGCGGGTGCGGCCAGCGTTATGCCCGCCGCGCCCTGTTCATGTTCGCCCGTCGCCGGGCAGGAGAGCAACCCCGAAGGATATGGCGCGGTCGGCGCAGCCTTGACCGCGCCGCTTCTGGCCCAAGATTCCATCGCCAGGCGGGCACCAATGTTGCTGTACGCGTTCGACGGCGCGCCGTCGACGCCCAGGCAGAACAGCCCGGCGTACGCGCCGTTGCCCCAGTTGCCGCCGTTCACAGGTCGCTCCCCTTCGTCTTGGCCGACTCGTAGCGTAGCCACGCGCCGACACGACGACCCAGTTCCGCCGCATGACGGCTCCATACATCCAGCCGGTTGGCGTTGATGTAGCCAAGCCGATATGCCTTGCGGATCAGTACTTTGAGCACATACACCTCGACATCGAGATCGAATAGAGCGCCCGCCTTGCTCTTGCGCTTCCAGGCGATCGCCGCAAGCCGGTGAAGCTTTGTCACCTGAGCCCGCGCATCTGCGGCCAGTCCGTGCCGCTCCGCCTTCGGCCAATGCTGGGTGATCTGGTGCACGTAAACATCCATGTCCTCGAGCAGCGTGAGCAGCTCGACATATGCCTGCGGCAAGCGCCCGTCGTGGCTGGGCGACGCGCCGCGCGTCGGCGCGGCGCTTGAATCGTGACTCGTCATGTCTTAACGCATTACACCTTCGCCAGGCGGGCACCAATGTTGCTGTACGCGTTCGACGGCGCGCCGTCGACGCCCAGGCAGAACAGCCCGGCGTACGCGCCGTTGCCCCAGTTGCCGCCGTTCACAGGTCGCTCCCCTTCGTCTTGGCCGACTCGTAGCGTAGCCACGCGCCGACACGACGACCCAGTTCCGCCGCATGACGGCTCCATACATCCAGCCGGTTGGCGTTGATGTAGCCAAGCCGATATGCCTTGCGGATCAGTACTTTGAGCACATACACCTCGACATCGAGATCGAATAGAGCGCCCGCCTTGCTCTTGCGCTTCCAGGCGATCGCCGCAAGCCGGTGAAGCTTTGTCACCTGAGCCCGCGCATCTGCGGCCAGTCCGTGCCGCTCCGCCTTCGGCCAATGCTGGGTGATCTGGTGCACGTAAACATCCATGTCCTCGAGCAGCGTGAGCAGCTCGACATATGCCTGCGGCAAGCGCCCGTCGTGGCTGGGCGACGCGCCGCGCGTCGGCGCGGCGCTTGAGTCGTGATTCGTCATGTCTTGACGCATTACACCTTCGCCAGGCGGGCACCAAAGTAGCTGTCCGCGTTCGACGGCGCGTAGTAGACGTACAGGCAGAACAGCCCGGCGCCCGCGCCGTCGCCCCAGGCGCCGCCGTGGTAGGCGATTTGATCAACGGTGTCAGCGTCGCTCCAGAAATAGTCCCCTGTCGAGCCATTGCTAGCAGTGCCATCGACTGTCGATGTTGCGAATATTCCGGCAGACAGCAGCGTCGCGTCAAAATTCACGGTGTAGCCAAATGACGTCTGGCAAGAGACATTGGTGTTGGTATACCCAGTCGAAAAATCATTCGTCGTCGCGTTTCCAGGAGCGTTATAAGTCCATTTCCACCACGACCCGCCATTACGTTTCAGGCCGTCTACCATCTGCCACACGTTCCCCCACAGCCCCACGATGCCGCGCCATGTGGCTTGTGCCACGTCGGAAGCATCCACGTTGGCCGCGCTGGACTGGCTCACGCGGCCCTGGCCGATGAGCGACTGCATGTCCGCGCCGCCCATCTCAATGGATGCGAGCATCTGGATGGCCGAGAGGTCGTAGACCGACCACAAGCGAAAGCCCGTCACGCCGCCGGTATTGCGGGCATAGGCGCGTGCGCGCGCGGTGGGGAAGTCCATTGAGACCATCGGCGCGACGCCTGCGACGGACTGCGCCTTGCTCGACCCGTCGTAGCTCGCCTGATATTTCCCGACCCAGATTTGATCGACCTCCGTTCCTGAGGCTGTCTTGAAAGCCGGGTGGACAGCAAATCCGCTGACCGGCTGGTCAGAGATCATCCAGTAGGTCTTGCCGGCATAAGTCCCCGACGGCACGGTCCCGGCCTTGAAGTAGAACTTCGGGATTTTGACCATCGCCTGACCGTCAATGGTCTGCGTTACGATGCCAGCATATGTCGGGTGGTTGTTGAACCACGCTGCGCCCGGGTTGGAGATGGCATTGAAGTTTTCGTCGACGCGCTGCCAGGTGCCAGCCCCGCCGCCTGGAGTGACCAGCACCAGGCCGATGATTTGAGCGAACTGCTGCTTGGTGGTGAAGCGCACGTCTGCGCTCCACTCCGACCAGCCCAGCGTTGCGCCTTTGTGACGCACGCGCGCCACATATTGCGTCTGGCCTGCTTGCAGGATGCCGGACGGCACTTGATAGCTTGTCTTGGCCGTTGCTGTCTCGCCGGAATCGTGCAGTGGACTCGCCCAGGTGCCGCTTGCCAAGCGGATCTGCCACTGGCTGGCAGCATGCGTGTCGCTGCCGCCGGTGGCGGCAAACGCGCTGCTGTAGAGCGTGGGCGTCTCGGGGATGTCTGTCGCGCCATTGGTCGGGCTGGTGATCGCCGGCGTGTTGACGTACGCGAAGCTCGCCTTGGTGGTAAAGCTCGATGTCGCGCCGAATGCAGACACGAGCCCGGCGCTGTCCTTGACCCGCGCGCGCACGTAGTAGGTGGTGCCAGCGTCCAGCACACCGGCTGGCATGGTGTAGCTCTGCGCACTCGTCCAGCCGCTGGAATGCAGCACCGTGGCGAAAGTGTTGCTGGTCGAGACCTGGAACTCGGCTGCCGCAAACGGGTTGCCAGCGGGCGAGCTGTAGCCGGCAATGGCCAGCGTCGGCGTCTCGCCGATGTTGGTCGCGCCGTTGGCCGGGTTGGAGATGGCGGGCGCATCCGGCGCAAGGCCGGGGTTCATGAGCCCGGTCAAGCCGGTGACCGTGCCCAGGCCGACGATGTGCAGTATGTCGCATGCATCGTCTTCGACGACCAGGCGCAGGAAGCCGTCTCCCCGCATGGGCACGGTGTATTCGTAATCGGCGAAGCCGTCCGGGATAGGCGTATCTGGCGCGCCGACGCGCTTATAAATCCACGGCCGCTCCGTCCAGGCGGTTGTGTAGGCATCGCGGAAATACAGCCTGACATTGGACGCGTTGTGCGTCCGGCGAATCACCACGGAGCGCGTGTCGTTGTCGTCGCCGAGGTTGATCACCTTGCTGATCCAGCGGTCACCCACCGCCGCGCTGATGCCGCCGCCGGTGCGCGCCGGGGCGGTCTGGCCGACGAAGCGCGCGGTAGAACCGTAGTTGCGAGTCAGGTTGCTGGTGAGACGCAGGCGCGTGGGCGAAAGGATGGCGGCGATGCGCACCGTCTCGATATTCGCGCCGTCCTTGATGAGGTAGTCCCAGCCCACGCGAAAGCCGCTGGTGTCAGCCACGTCGATCGAGTCGTCGCCCATCACGCCGTTCGTGACGGCGACTTCGCCAATGTTGCGCAGCCGGTAGCCGTCAGCGAACAGCTCAAAGACGATCTTGCGGTTGCGGTAGAGCCAGTCCAGGCTTACCGCCTGCTGCACCGATGCCGGGCTGGCCAGCCCGGAGACGGTGCCAGACAGAATGCCCAGGCTGTTCATGATGTCGGTAATCGCCGCGCCGAGATTCGGTCGACCCGCGCGCGCGCCGCTGATCTCGCCCTCCACCGCCGTGGTGCGCGTGTCGAGGCTGGCGAAGTTGGCGTCGATTTCGGCGTAGCGCGTGTTCCACAGGCTGGGCACGGCCTCGGGCTCGTTATTCGGAATCGGCGTGATGGTCGGATTGGGCAGGGTCATGATGTACTCCTTGTCAGAATCGCAGGGTCAGGGTGATCTCGATGCGCTCGTCTGCCTCTTTCACTTTCGGCGCGAAGGTCTTCATGGCGATAAGCTGGCCGCTGGAGTCCACCAGCGCGGCCTCGGAGACGGTCTCGCCGACAAGCTCGGCCTCGGTGATGACGCCCTTGACACGCACCTCGGTGGGGCTAGGTCGATCGATACTCGTGGCGGCCTTGCGCAGCCGCTCGTCGTATAACGCAGTGCGGCTGGCGTCGACCGGCTTGGCCGCACCGCTGGCGGTGTGCCCGCCGCGGCCAAATGCCATGTGGGTGACGACCGGGCAGGCGGCCTCGCCCGCCACGGCAGCAGCAAGCCGCGCGCGAAAGGCGTCCAGGGTAGTGGCTTCAGACATGGATGCTCCTCATCTCGAAATCAGGCTGCATGGGGCCGCCGATGCGCCAGCGGCCAGAGACTGTCAGGCCGTTGCTTGGTGCGGCAAAGCGCGCGTGCGCCAGAGGCCGCCCATCGAGCGTGAAGCGCCCGATATGACATTCCGCGCCGATGCGCCAGCGTCCATCGAGACGGCGCGCGCGCACCGCGGGCAGGCGCGCTGCCGGCCACACGCGCGCCGATGCGCTCTTGACGACCCGCGCGTCAGACCCGCAGCGCCGGGCGCGAAGGCGCTGGGTGGGCGTGGCCGATGCGCCCAGCCGAAAGCCGAAGGCCCGCCCATCGAGCGCCGGCGCGCGCCCGATGCGCCAGGCCATGCCAGGGCAGCCGTGCAGCGCCGCACCAGGCCAGCGATAGGGCTGGCAGATGCGCTTGTCGAGCAGCAGATGCTGGTCGGCGGCCAGCGGCTGGCGGTAGTCCTGCGCCAGCCAGTAGAACAGCACCGGATGGCGGGCCGCAGGCGCCCACTCGCGGATGGCCTCGCGCACGGCGGCCATGTCGTAGCCGCGCGCCAGATCGAGGTTGATGCGCACAAGGAAGGTCGCCCAGTGCTCGATGTACGGCAGGCCGCTGGCGATCTCGACCGCCTTGAGCACATGGCCTGCGCCATCGAGACGCCACGCGCCATCGAGACGCAGCGGGTTGAGCGCGGCATAGGCGCGGCGCACATCGCGCGGCTCGATCAGCTCGGCCTCAACACCGATCTGCGCCAGCGCGCGCCGGATCGCCCAGGGCGTGCCCTTCTTGCGGTGCAGCGCGATGGACTCGCGGATCAGGCGGCGGCGCTCGTCGTCGGTGGCGGCGAACCGTCCGCCCTCGATGCCCGCGATGTGAAACTGCCGCACCAGCTCAGGCAGGTAGCCGCTCGGCACGGCGGCCACCAGATAGGTGAGCAGGCCACCCAGCGGCAGGCGCTCAATGCGCTGCGTCGCCTCGGCCAGCGGCCCGAAGCGCGGGTCGAGCGCGAGCACGTCCGGGGCGATCGGATCAGCCATCGGCAACTCCCGTCACGGTCACGGCGATGGCGCTGGCATGCGTCCAGGCCATCACCGGCGCGATGATGTCCGCATTCGGTGCGACAAGCTGCACCGAGTGCACCCCCTCCACATGCAGCGCGGCGATTAGCGCCGAGCGAGTCACGTCCGCCCCCAGGCGGCGACGGATCGCCTCGCAGTGCGCGGTGACGCTGGACAGCGCCGCCTGGCGCACGACCTCTGCGTCATAGGCTTGCAGCACGGTCAGCCGCGCGTCGACAGCAAACGGCATGTCTTGCGGGTCGGCCACCTCGACCGTGTCGCAGATCGGACGCGCATCTTCAGCCGAGCAGGCGGCGAGCACCAGCGCCTTGATTTCTGCGGATGGCAGGCCGGTGTCGGTGAGCGGATAAAGACGCACCAGTCCAGGCTCTGGAGAGACCACGGCCACGTCGACGATGGAGGCGTGCGCGCGCATGGCGTGATGCCGGTAAGCGAGACGCGGCCCGGCCACCGAAAACGCCTCCGGCGCTTCGAGGATGCGCGAACGCAGCCGCGCGTCATCCTCGCCCGGCAGGCGCGCCACGCCGACCAGTTCGCCCAGGTAGTCGAGCATCGGCGCGCGCGCGAAGCGCACCAGGTTCTGCCGCGCGGCATCGTTGATCGCGGCGCGCAGCAGCGTCTCGCGGTAGGCGATGAGGTCGATCAGCAGTCGCTCGACCTGCGCCGGGTAGAGCGTCTTGCCGGTGGCGGCCTCGTAGGCCGCAACCAGCTCGGCAGTCACCTGCGCCGGATCGTCTGGGATGACCTTGAGCAGCTCGGTCATTTCGGTCGCACCTCGGCGCTGATTTCAGGGCCGCTCGATGCCAGGCGGAAATACGCGGTGATCTTGAGTGCGGCCTCTGCATCGAGCGCAACCACCACGCGCGTGACCTTCACGCGCGGCTCCCAGCGGCGGATAGCCTCCACCGTCTCGCGCACCACGTGCGGGCGCGCGCGGTCGATGGGCCAGTCCAGATACTGCCAGACCCGGCTGCCGAAGTCTGGCCGAAGCGGATCAGAACCGACCGGCGTGCGCAGGATGATGGCGATCGCCTGGCGGATGTCGTCGATGCCCTCGACGAAGCCATCGCCGCCAAGTGCCGGCTGCCAGTGGGCGGATGCGGGTAAGGTCGTCATGGTCAGTGGCTGTGATGGTTGGAGTTACCGCCCGCGTCCATGATCGAGCCGGTCGCATCGATGCTGCCGGTGACATGCACGTTGCCGGCGATCGTCGCTGCCGCGCCAGCGCCACCAGTGACGGACAGACCGTTTTGCACGGCAAGATGCCCGGTCACCGTCACCTGCTGGCTGTCGATCGTGACTGCCGGCGCCTTGAGCGTTACCGGCCCGTCGGCATCGATCTCCACCGGCCCGCGCACGGAGATGCGCAGACGGTGCGCCGCGCGGTCGTATTCGACGGTCGTGCCGTCGGCAAAGCGCGCCGCGGTGATGTCGGATCCGCCGCCCGGCGCCGGATCGCGCGCGGAGTAAAGCGCGCCGAGCACCACGCCGTCTTCGCCGTGCGCATCGAGCAGCACGGCCACATGCTCACCCACATCTGGTAGATGCTCGATACGGTCGCGGCGCGTGCGCATGGCGAGCACCGGCAGCCAATCGGTTTCCAGATCGTCCAGATCGGGCAGGCGCACACGCACGCGGTGCGCGCTCGCATCGAGTGCTGCGACGAAGCCGATTTTGAGGGTGGCCAGCGCCTCACGGATTGTCTCGTTCATGCCGCCTCCTTGATGCGCTTGAGCTGGATGGTCGTTGCATAGCCCGCGTCGCGGGTGATCTCGTGCCGCGCCTCGGTGATGAGATAGCGCCCGTCGATGCGCTGCCAGCCTGTCACATCCACGCAGGCACCCGCTACCAGCAGCGGATCGCCGGGCAGCGCGAGTTCCAGCCCGGTCTTGTCGATCTCATGCCGCGCCTGCTCGGCCTCGGCGATGGCCTTGGCTTGCTCCGGCGTCTTGGCGCGCACATGGCGCTTTTTCGTATCGGCGGCGACCACCTCACCTTCCGGCACAATGACGCCGTGCTGCACGCCGTAGACTATAAGCCTGCCGGTCTTGGCGTCGTGGTGCCGCAGCTCGGTGCGCTGCGGAACCTCGGTGATGCGGTCGCGATAGGCGATGCGCGAGATGTCACCGGGGGCAAGCCTGCGCACCGGCTCCTGCGCTTCGCCCAGCTTCAGCACCGCCAGCGTCTTGTTGTTGTCGGTCAGCTTGAGCGCGTAGCCGTATTCGCGCGCCAGCCGCACGGCAAAGGCCCAGTCGGTCTCCTGGTATTGCGTTGCGCGGTCGATGGGGATCGCCGCCACCTCGCCGCGGCGCTTCGCGCCGATGCGCTTGGCGATCTGGTCGAGGATCGCGGCCAGCGTCGTGCGCTCGTAGGCTTTGCCGATACGCGTGCGCACCGCGCGCGAGATGCCCGTGGCCAGCGCGCGGATGCGGATCGTCAGCGGCGGGCTGTCGATCTCGATCTCATCCACGTCGAAGCCGCCAGCGTCCATCAGCGCCCGCCCGGCGTAGCCGTAAGAGAGCTTGAGCTCCATGCCTTTATCTGGGTACCAGTCGGACAGCCAGCGGCTCGCCACCGCGTCGGTTTCGGCCAACTCCACATCAAGGCTGTCCGCCTCGCCCGAGAGGCGGTCGGCATAGACCACGCGCATGAGATACGGCGCGATGTCCGCCGAGATATCGCGACCGTTGTAGATGAGTTTCACGGCAGGCGTCAGCGCTTCCATGGCGGCAGTCCTGCGGTAGAGACGGCGAGCGGCCGCCCGATCAAGGGGATGGCGAGCGTGAGCCCGGAGGGCAGCCGGCCGCTTCTGGGCGCGTGCGGGTTGGCGGCGATCAGCCGCGCCATCTCGCGCACGTCGCGGTAGTAGTGCCAGGCGATGGCGTCCCAGCGCTCGCCCTCGCGCGTGGTGTGCAGCAGCGCGCTCATACCCACACCTCATCGAGCGGCAGACGCGCGGCGGCTTGCGCGCCGATGCGGTCGAGCGCGCCACGCGCGCCCTGGAGCGTGTCGAGACCGTAGCGCATCGAGTAGAGCGCGCTGGACATCCCGGACAACCCAGACCCGAGCGCGCCAGCACAGGCTTCGAACTGGCTTTTTGCCGTGTTCAACGCACCGTAAAACGTGACGGCATCGCTTGCTACCTGTGCAACGCTGCGCAGCGTATCGAACGCCTGCGTGGGCATGCCAGTGGCAAGCGTCGTAACGCTACCAACCACGCCGGGCAGCGCCAGCAGCGCAGCATCCGGCGCGCGCGCGGCGAGACTGGCAAGGCTTGCCACATCCGCCGCCACGGTCACCGCGCGGCCGATCGCGGCGATGCCGTCGGCCACAGCCGCCGCCAGCCCGCCGGGAGAAGCCACCGGCGCGGCGTCGATCAGGTCGAAGTCGTCCACCGTCGCCGCGCCCACCGGGATGCGGTAGCCTGCGGTCACCACGCCAGGCGGGTTCGGCTCGGCCGGATCGCCGATGTACTCCTTGAGCGACAAGCGCAGCTCGAAGGCGATTGCGCGGCCCGCGCCATCGGTTTGCGCCGTGGTCACCTCGGCCTCGGTGATCACGAACACGCCGCGGTATTCACCGCTGGCCAGCACGAAGGCGAGCGGCTCGCGCGCGTCCATGCGCTCCTTGATGGCGCGCACCTCGTCGGCGGGATTGCACCAGGCCGCGTGCAGCCGCGCCTCGATGGTCACCTCGTCTGGGCGGTGCCCAGTGTATTGCAGCAGGCTCTTGCCGCCGATCAGCCCCTGCTCGGCGTAGTCAGCGGCATAGCGCATGGTCAGGCCATCGAGCCAGGTGATGATCTCCAGCTCAGTCTCGCCCAGCACCGCATACAGGCTCATGGCTGCACCCTCCGCTGTTCATGCTGGTAGCGGCGCATCAGCCGCTCGAACTCGGCAAAGCTCATCTGCACCGCCTGCTGCACCTGCTCGCGCGCGGCCTCCGGGCTGGCGCTGCCGGTCACGGTGATCTGCGGCGCGAAGGTGATCTGCATGGATGCCGCTCCGCCCGCGCCGATTTGCGTCGCATGCAATGCGGGCACGGCCAGCGCTGGTGCGGCAGGCGCAGCGATCAGCGCGGCAGCTGAGAGCGCCCCGGCGGCACGCTTGACGCCATCGAGTCCAGCGCCGATGCCCCCCGCAAAGCCCTGCGCGACGAAGCCGCCCAGCCCCTCGAACACGCGCGATGGCGAGCGGATGCCCAGCAGGTTCTTGAGTCCCGTCACCACCGACCGCCCCAGACCCTTGATCGCATCACCAGCCGCGGCGATGCGGCTTTTGATGCCGTCGATCAGGCCCTGGACGATCTGCTGGCCGATGCCCAGTAGCTGTGCGGGCAGCCCCTTGAGCCAGGCCCACGCGCTGGCGAATCCGGACTTGACGCCCTCCCACACGCGGCCGAGCAGCGGGCCGATTTTGTCCCAGTTGCGCCAGATGAGATACGCCGCGCCGGCAACGGCGGTGAGCACAAGCCCGATGGGATTGAGCATTACGGCGCGCCCCAGCCACAGCACGGCGCGGCCCACGCCAGTGAGCGCGGCCACGGCAATCCCGCGGAATGCGGCCATCGCCGCACCCAGCCGCGCGATCACGCCCCCAGACAACCCCGCAGCAGCACCGATGGCGCGCAGCGCGCCACCACCAGCGGCCAGCGTCGCGCGCCCGATGAGGATGCGCGCCATGACCGACTGCCATCCTGCGGCGAGCAGCGCCAGCGGCGATTTGACAAAGAAATTGAGCACCCAGCCGAGCGAAAGCGTTGCCGCCTTGAGGGTCACCATGCCTAGCGCCAAGCCCACCGCACCCTTGATCAAGCCTGGATGCTCACGCGCGAAGGCCGCGAAGGCCGTGACCGCGGGCTTGACTGCCTGCACCAGCTCCAGCAGCGGCGGCAGCAGCGCCTCGCCGACGGTGATCCCCAGGTCTTGCAGCTCGATCTTGAAGCGCTTGAACTGCTCCAGCGGCGACTCCATGCGTTTGGCAAAGTCCTCGTCCAGCGCGCTCTTGCCGGATGCCCCCTTGCCGGTGGCGGTCTCCTCGCGAATCTTCTTCAAGTCGCCGCGGTTCTGAATCTCAGCGAGCAGGTAGCTCATGGCCTGCATGTCCTGGAACATCTCGCCGAGACCCGCGCGGGCACCTAGCGCCTCGATCATGGTGCGGCGACGCTCCATCTCGGCGGCACGCGCCGCCGGGTCTTTGATCTTGTCGAGCTCTGCCGCCAGCGCCTTGAGTTCTGCGGCCACCTGCGGCGATTGCTGACCCAGACGCGTCATGATGATCCCCACCGCGCCCTCGATGGGGTCGAGACCTTGACGCGCCATGCGCAGCATCGAGCCTTGCAGGTCGATGCCGAGCTTCTCGAAATCCTTCTTCGTGTCCGGACTGGTGAGCTTGGCGAGAAAGTTGCGGAAGTTGTTGGCCGCCTCGTCCGTGCTTCCCGCCGTGCGCATGGCGATCTGCAAGCGGCTGGCCATGTTGACCACGGCCTCGTTGCCGGTGATGCCGATGGCCTTCATGTAGCCGCCGAGTTGCGGGAACCATTTAGCCATGTCTCGCACTTCAAACGAGCCGAGCTTGCCTGCCTTGGCCGCCTGCGCAAAGGCCAGCTCCATGTCCTTGGCTGAGACGCCCAGCAGGTCGAAGCTCACCATCATCTTGGCGGCATCGTCCATGCTCGCGCGCGTGGCGGTGGTGAACTTGCCCAGCAGCCGCGCTTGCTCGGCCGCCTTGCCTGCCTCCATGCCATTGGCAATCAGCATCGAGACGCCAGCGGCCATGTCGCGCGCGGTCTGGTTGGTGGCGCGCGCCACCTCGCGCAGCGAATCGCCCAGCACACGCTCCTGCTCGCGCGTGAGCTCGCCAACGATGGCGATGTCCTTGACTGCATCGGCAAACCCTGTCGCCTCGCGCACCGACGTGATGACGGGCGCGCCCACGGAAATCGCCGTGGCATATGCGCCCATGATCTCGCCGCCGATGCGCTGCCGGTCTGCGGCCAGATCGGCGCGGCGCTGCATGGCGCGAGCGAGCTTCTCTTGCCGCTGCGTCACTGCCTCGATGGTGCGCCCGAGGCGCTCGTAGTCGCGGTTGAGCGCGGCCAGCGTGGGCGGCGCTAGCGTCCCCATGTGGCGGCGGATTGCTGCGCCCAGCTCGTCCTGCCGGCGCTTGAGCTCGGCGCTCACGCGGCCAAGCCCCTCCATCGCGCCCTTGACCGACCCGATGGCCGCGCCCACCGCGCCCGCCCCGAGCACGCCTAGCCGGATGCCGATGGACAGATCAGTCACGACTCAACTCCTTGATCTGCCGCTCGGCCTCCTTCACCCAGCGCAGGTAGTCCTCCATCTCCAGTGCGTCGATCTCCGACGGCTGGAAGCGAAACCACCGCGCGAGCAAGGCGTCGGCCGCCCATAGGTCGTCCTCAGCTATCCACCATAGCGCGAAAGGCATCCGACAGCACGCGGCTGTCGGCGATGTCCAGCGCGTCAAGGTCTTCGATGGTCAGCCCGGTCAAGGCGGCCAGCAGAAAATCTTCCTGGTCCACCGGGTCACTCGCGGCCTTCTGCGCGCGCTTGATGTCGCCGCGCGTGGCGCGGCGCAGAGTGATCTTTTCCAGCAGCTGGCCAGTGGCGAGCTTGACCGGGTGCTTGAGCTTGACCTCCACCGCTTAGCTCCCGATGTTCGCGCTGTACTGCGCCAGCAGGTCAACGCCGCCAGCCTTGTAGATGTTTTCCAGCACGTCGATTTCAGTCACGTCCTGGCCGTCCACGGTCAGCTTCATGTAGTAGGCCGTGAACTCGGTCTCCAGCTCCACGTTTTCGTGCTGCTTGAAGGTGCCACCCGGTAGCGACTTGAACACCACGGTGAGCATCGCCACGATGGGCGCTTCGCGGTTGACCGAGCCGCCGACGATGATCGGCATGGAGCCGCGCACCTGAAGCTGCACGGCCTTGAACGGGTTGGCCACCTTCTTCAATACGTCGGCATAGAAGCTCGCCCACTTGATCTTGCCTTCGAGCTTCTCGAATCCGGCGAAAGCTTCGATGGTGCCGACCATGCCCAGCGCTTTGTGCTCGACCATCTTGGCCTTGATCTGCGGCAGCTGCACTTCTTCAGCGCGGCCCAGCAGCGACTGGCCGTCCAGATAGACGTTGGCGTTGGTGATGCGGTGGATTTCAATCTTTGCCATGACTCACTCCTTATTGCTGGCCGCCGAGGTTTTTCAGCAACGAGATGTCGATGAAGCTCTCGAAGCTGATGCGCTCGGCTGGCGTGGGCGGCATGAAGGTAATGTCGAACGTGAGGTGCCCCAGCGCCAGTTCGGTTGGCGGATTCTTCGCCGGGTCGTAGGTGCAGCTGCCATCGACCAGCGCGCCGCGCCCGACCAGGGTGCGGATGAAGGCATTGACGCTGCCCCGGATGTCGTCGATCAACGCGTCGTTGATCGGACGGTCGATGAACTGCAGCATCGAGTACTCCACCGACTCATGCAGCACGTCCGCCGTGCGACGCACGTTGATGAAGTTTTTCGGGTGGGTCACCGATGGCCAGGCCGCTGAGCGGTTGCCCCAAGCGCGGTAGCCTGTGCCGAAGCTGTTGAAGTAGGTGACGATCCCGGCTTCGTTGAGCAGGTTCGCCTCCGACTGCGGGTCATTGATGCGCGCAGTAATGGGACGCTCCGCCCCGACGATGCCCTTGAACTCCTGGTTCGACGGACTCCACCAGTAGCCGCGCTCGACGTCCGTCGCGCACATCAACCCGGCCAGACGCGGGCTCATGGGTTCGAGCCGTTCGGCGTTAGCACGCGGATCGTAGACCTTGAGGTGCGGGTAGCACAGGATCGCCCGCTCGGAGCTGGTGTTGAAGTTGATGGTGCCGGACGGCCCGCGGCCCTCGATCGCCTGCTGCACCGTGATGCCGGACGGCGCATCGATGAGCGCCATTGCGCGTAGCTTGCCCGCCAGCGCGATCAGCTCGGTCGTGACGGAGGTGAGCGTTGCGTAGCCAGGCGCGATCAAGAGCTTGGCGCTGAAGCCGAAGAGGTTATAAGTGTCCTCCAGCGCCTTCATGCCGGTGCGCTTGCCCGCTGCATCGACCGTTCCGATGATGTGGCTCGCGGCGATCGGCGTCTTGCCGGACTCGCCGGTGACGGTGTGGATGGCCGGGTCGAACACGTTGACCACGATCACCGTGCCCGCGCCGTGGTCGAAGATGGCGTCGAGCGCCTGCGGGATGGTGTGATTGGCCGTGTTGGCCGCCGTGATGTCGCCGAAGGCGGCGGCATCCTTGACGCTGGTCACAATGGTTGGCGTATTGATCGGGCCGGTCGGCGCGGTGCCGATCAGACCCACCACGGCAGTCTTCACCGTGCGGATCGGGCGCGGCCCCTTGTCGATCTCGATGGTCTCGACGCCATGCAAAAAATTCGCGGGCATGTCACTCTCCTTTAGGTTTGCTGGTGGGATTTGGCTCCGCGACAGGCGCGATGCGCCCCAGCGCCTTGAGCGTCTCGGTCACCTCGCAGTCCGGCAGATCGACCACGCCGCCCGGGCGCAGGATCACATCCTGCCCTTGCAGCGTCAGGCTGGTAAGCGGTCCGGTGTATAGGTATTTCATGCGGTGTCTCCTTCGAAGGTGACGCGGGTCAAGAGCGGCCCGCCGTCGTAGTCCAGATCAGGCGCCAGCGGCAGGCGCGTCTGCCACTGCGTGGCGAGCGTCCAGGTATCTGCCTCGGCATCCATGAGCCGCGCCGAGCGCAGCATCAGCGGCGTAGCCCCCGGCGCGGGCTTGAACGACAGCAGCGCGCGCCGCACCGCCTCGAACAAATCCCACACCCCCGCGCCGTCGCGCAACGAGCGGGCAAACAACGCCACCTCGATGGTGAGCACGGCGCCCTGCACCGACGCGCCGGTATCCTCCACGCCGCCAGCATCGAGCGCCATCGCCGAGACCACCGCCGCTCCCTTGCCGGAGGCGAAGCGATAGCCGCGCGAGGGCAGCGCCTCCACCGGCAGCGGCGCAAGCGCCGCTTTCAGGCGCGCGACAATGGCTTGCTCGGCGGCGAGAATCATCAGTAGCCCTCCGTGCCGGAACGCGAGAACGTCCGCGCCGCACCGACGGCGGCTGCCGCCAGACTCGGCTGCGGCTGCGCGGCATCGGGCAGGCTTGCTGGCAGCCCCAGCGCCACGGTGCCCTTCGCCAGGCTTTCCAGCAATCGCCTGGCATCCTCGTAGCGCCGGCGCGCATCCTCGATGTCACCCATGCGGCGCAGCGAGAGCAGCCGGTAGACAGCGATGTCGCAGGCGATGCGCACAAGCAGACTCGGCACGGTCGGCAGAGGGAGCTGATAGCGCGCAGCCAGATACCCGTCGATCTCGTCGCTGGCATCGGCCAGCGCCTGCGCGATCTGCGGGTCGTCGCCGATGCCGTCGCCATCGCGGTCGGTCAGGTCGCTCATGCGATCTGCCCCGTAGCGCAGCTTGAGCTCGGCGAGCGTGGCATAGGGCACGGCTTACTCCTGCGCGGCCTCGGTCACGTCCAGCGCCGGGTCGGCGCGCAGTGCCTCGGCCTGCTCGGGCGTGGCCTGCACCGCAACGGCCTCGCGGGTGAAGGGGCCAAGCCCCGCCCGGTAGCGGGTGCGTTCGCCATGCGCGGCGACAGTGCGCACCATCAGGCGCACGGTGGCGGCGGCCTCAGGCTTTTTGCTCGCCATCACTCAATCCCCCGATCAGGCCAGCCACGGCGAGACGATCAGGTCGACCACGCCGAAGTTGGGGTTGCTCGCGCCATTGGCCAGGCGCTCGTTCTTCACCAGCTCGATGGCCGCAGCGCGCAGGGTGGGCGGCACCACCAGCACCGTGGGTGTGATGCCCAGCGGGCGGCCGCCGTCGGCCTTGAGGCTTTGCATGGCGGCGAGCGCGGCGTTGAAGTTGGTGGCGTCGAGCGCGGCCTTGCTCTTATAAGCCATCTGCCAGAAGCCGAAGCCCGCATTGCAGCGGTAGCGGATGCCGTAGCGGTATTCGTCGCGCATGAACACGCCTTCGTCGTTGGTGGCGGTCATAGCTTCCAGCTCGGGGGTGGTGCGTTCCTGGAAGATCAGCGGCTTGAGCGCGCGGCTGGTATCGAGCAGATACCACGGCGTGCCCGTGCCCGCTTGCAGGTTGGAGACGAGCGTCGCCGTGCCCGTGCCGTCCACGTTCGGGTAGACCGGGTGGTCGGTGTCGAAGAAATTCTGCCCGTCGTAGCACAGGGTGGTCTCACCAGCGGCCAGCAGCTGGAACACCAGTTGGTCGGGGAAGGCGGCTGCGGCGCGGCCCTGCTCGGAAAACATGGGCGTGTAGATGCCCACGTTGTCGTCCTCGATGTCGGTGCGCTTGACCGCCACGGTGGACTCGAACAGCTTGTTCTGGATCTGGTACGCCTGCGCGGCCATGTCCTTGACCACGCGGTCGCCCACCCATTCGCGAAAACCCGGCCACTGACCGAGCCAGCCGTAGGTGTTGGAGGCGGACGAAGACGGGACTTTGGTGGCGACCTTGGCCCAGTCGGTGGGCGTGGCGGTCAGGGAATCCTGGAACGCCTTGGAAAACCCGGTGCGCAGACTGGCGATGAGGGCGGGGGTGATGATGGCCATGTGTGGTTACTCCTTGATCAAGGTTTGCTTGTGCGCGGCAAAGGCCGCTTCGTCGATGCCCAGCAGCTTCGCTGCCAGCCGGTCTTCGTCGGTCAGCAGCGCGGCGTGCGCAGATTGCGTGCGACGCAGCTCGCCCTCGGGCACGATCTCCGGGGCGGCGGCAACGAAGGCTTTGAAGCCCTCCAGGTCGCGGCTGGCGTAGGCCAGCGCCCAGTCCTTGAGCGCGGGGGCGATTTTGCGCGCGCTCATGGCCTCGCTCACGGCGGCCTCGGCATCGCGGCGGGCGACCTCGGCCTGCAAGGCAGCGAGCTGCTCGGCCACCTGGCGGTGCATGGCGACCGGCACGTATTCGGCGGGGTCGGGCTGGCGGCTCTGTGCCGCCTGCGCGGCGGCCTCGGCGGCAGTCAGGCGGTCGATGAGCTTTTGCAGCTCGGCGGCCACGTCGTCGGCAGTGGCCGTCACCGGCAGGTTGAGCATGACAATGAGGCGTTCGAGGATGTCGTCTTCCACGGCGTGGGTCTCCTTTCGTGAGGCAGCGGCCTTGAGATACAGGTTGGGGTTGTGGGTCAGTCCAGCGCCGTCCAGGGCGACGACGCGGCCGGTTTTTCGGTCGTAGCGGAACACCGGTGAGAGGTAGCGGTACTCTTTATTAGTCAGGTGCTGCGCGGCGGCTGGCGTCCACTCCACCCGCGCCCAGATGCCGTCTTCGCGTGCGGAGAGTTCCTTGATCCACCCGGCAGCGGGCACCGGGCCGGCCTTGGCCTCGGCCTCCAGGCTCTGGTGGTCGTAGTCCACCGGCAGGTCGGCCCCGTGCGCGGCAAAGGCATCGAGCACGGCCCGCGCATCCAGCCGGTACGGCCCGCGTCCGTCCCGCCCGGAAAAAGTCCCCGCCGGAATGAGGTGCACCCACTCCGGCGGGGTAAGCGCCCCATCAGGGGCGTCGGCGGCTGGCTGGAGTTCGACGGAAAACGCATCGCGCGCCAGGGCCTGCCCGCGCTGCGCGGCGGCGTGATCGGCGGCAAGACTTGGATGGCTGTACGTCATGCCGCGCATGATGGGCAGAAGCGGCGGTCGCTTGTAGCCGGAAGGGCTTCAGAATCCCAGACTGGGGTGGATTTTTCGGGTGGGCGTCCAAGCTGGGTCTGGGAGGACGACAAACCCCCCGTTTACACCCATTCACTCGGCCCGCTGTTGCGTTATTTCCGGTCTGCCTATATTGGGGTAGCCACTCGGAGAAAAAATCGCTCTACGGGCCTTAAAACGCGCCAGATGTTTTTCAGCGCCCGTCGAGGTCGGATAGATAGCGGGTGATGGTGTCCAGAATCAGGCTTTTCGCCGCCGGGTCGAGCTGGCCGGATTCGGTAACCGGCAAAAAGCGCCGCGCCGGGATGTCGCTCCAGGGAATCTTGCCGCCGCGCCTGGTTTGGCCGAACTGCCCCTTCTTCGCGCCGAACTGGAGCACGGCGGCCTGGATGGCGCTCGATCCCACCACCACGGCATCGCGGCTGGCCTGGTAGTGCAGGCGGCTGCTCATCAGGTTGCCGCGGTCGATCAGCGGCCGGCTGCCCTTCTTGCGCGAGAGTGTGACCGGGCTGTTGGGCGCGAAGGTCGCGCCCGTCCAGTCGCGCCCCTGCGCGATGCGCTCGCGGCTGCCCTCCATCAGCGCCTGGCCGATCTGGTGCATGGCGGGCAGCATGTCGGAGACGCGGCTGGAGAGGCGCGCGAGGGCTTCAGTGACTTCGCGGTCATCGATGGTGATGATGAGCATGTGGTCGTCTCCTCGTAGCGGCTGACCGCGGCCAGCTGGCAGCCGTGCGGGCGAAGGAGGCCGCGCGGTTTGCCGCGCTGGCGGGGTAGGCTATACTGAGATGCCGCCGTCGTGAGCGAAACCGGGCTGGACAGGACCAGACGCCCGGAGTTAGCGAGGCTTCACCCATCCTGGCACGGGGATGTCTGCGGAAGCGACGGCGGTTATTTCCCATACAGCAGCTCGCCGACCCGGAAGTCGTCGATACGCCTGTCGTCTGCGTTCATCACGTTGTAGAACAGACTGCCATCCCGGTTGATCCGAAGGATCACGGCGATCTGGCGCTTTCCACGAAACAGGCTGATGAGCCTTGGCCTGATCGCGCCATCGTCATACAAGGTGGCCCACGCCTCGAACGGGCGCATGAGCGTTGGCATGATGAAGTTGGCGTAACGCTCACGCGCATCACGGTCTTTTTCGATCATATGCGCCAAATAATCGCGCACGACCAAAATCATCGACAATGACGGCACCGGAATGTCCGTCTCAATCCATCGTCGCGGCTGCTCGATGGACACGCCCAATGCGCTCGCCATTTGCTCCAGCGCATCCTGCCTGTTGGCGGCCTTCGGCAGTAGCAACGGCGCTTCGCTGCGCAACGATTCGGCAATGTCACGAATGCGCGGGCGCGAAAAATCCTCGAACGTGCGCTGACCTTCCACGGCGCGTATACACCGGGCCGACTTGCCATGCGCTGACGCCGCGCCGCACTCCGGCGTAAAGGCGTTCGCATCCCACGGTCGCCATGCCCCCCCCGGCTGATACCCCCACCCCTTATCGATCCCCGGCGGCTCGCCGGTCTTGGGGTCGATGGCATCCCACCCGGCGGGCGGCTCGGTGTAGTCGGGATTGCCGCCCAGCGCGCGGGCCGTGCGCGGGCCGAAGGCACCGACCACGCGGCAGCGGCACCCCCAGCCATTGGGCGGGTAGTGGCTCTGCCAAAACGGATGATCGGCAGGCAACGTCAGGCCGTTCCACGCCAGATGCTGCGGGCGCGGGTGCAGCACGGCGTCCGAATGGCGGTAAATCCAGTGCGTGAACCCGGCTTCCTTGAGCTGCGCCAGCCGCCCGGCGGCGTAGCTGGTGGCAAGGTTGGTCTCGTAAATCACCCGCGTGCGCCAGGCCAGCCCTTTGCCGCCCTTGTCGGTGGGGTCTGACGGGTCGCGCCGGTCATCCCCGGTGAACCCCACCCAGCCGCGCTTGCGGATGATGTCCAGAAACCGCGCGCGGAAGGCTTGCAGCGTCTCGCCCTCGTGGATGGCCTTGTCCACAGCGGCGGCAAGGTCTGCAAGCAGGTCGGCTTTGCCCGCGCCAGCCACCATGAAGGCGCGGTCGTGCTGGCTTTTCCAGAGGTCGTCCCACTTGGCCGTGGGCACCAGGTTGCCCAGCTTGGCACGGAAGAAGGCCACCTGCTCGGCAAAGGGCCGCCGCAGCACGGCGGCGAGTTTCGGATCAGCGGCGTTGGGCATGGGCGCGCTCCCAGTCGTCGCGGCACTCCACCGAGCACCAGCGCAGAGGCTTTTCGACCGGCTCGCCGCACCACAGGCACGCGCCGGTCGGCTCTGGCCCGGCGGCGCGGCGCAGCGTCAAAAGCCGCGCCATCTCGGCTTCCAGCCGCGCAGCGGTGATGTCGGCTTCATCCACCGGTGGCCTCCTGCTGCACGTCAAATCGCCCGGCTAGGTGCGCGGCGGCCATGCCCATGGCCATCACCTCGGCCAGATCGTCGGTGGGCAGGTCGCCATAGGCCGCGAGCAGCGCATCGCGCAGCGCGGGCAGGCTCTCGGCGCTGTCCACGATTGCCTTGATGCGCGCCATGATGTCCGACCATGCCGGTTCGGTCTCGGCCTCCATCTGGTCGGACATGGCGGTGATGGGCGTGGGGTCGGCCTCGTCCTGCGCGGCGTGCGCGGATTGCATGCGACGGGATGCGGCCTGCGGCGCTGGCGAACCCGCAGTTTCGCCGGGGTTCGCCAATGGGTTCGCCAAGGGTTCGCCAGCCTGCCCCAGCACCGGCTCGCCCGGCGCGGCCTCGGGGATGCCCCACTTCTCCCGTATCCACGCCTGCGGCACCGGCATGCCCAGCGGCACGAGCTTGGCGAGCTGCTCGGCCAGCGCGGCCATGTCCTCCGGTTCTTCCACCATGAGCTGCAGGCGCGGCATCGGCGCGTCGGGCAGGTTGAGGCGCACCAGCGGCGCAATCAGGTCGCGAGTGAGCGTGGCAGCGAGCGCGCGCGCATCCGCGCGCATCAGGTCGGCGCGCACTTCGTCATGCACCTTCGCCTGGGCGAGGCTTCCGCTCGATCCCTGGTCGGTGGTGAGCGTCTGCCCCAGCACGGCCTTGCTGACCTGCCGGTCGAGGTATTCGATCAGGCGCTGGTAGAGGTCGGCGGATGCCGACTTGCTTCCGCTCTCCACAATCTCCAGCGCCATGCCTGCCGGGATGACCGCCCCGGCATCCGAGCCCAGCTCGAACACCGCGCGTTTGAGCACGGCAATGTCCTCGCGCGTGGCCCCCTGCTCATACTTGCCGATGCGGATGGGCTGGCCGTAGAGTTCGGCAAAGGCGGCCCAGTCGCGCAGGGCGTAGGACTTGAACACCCAGGCCCACAGGGCCGAGCGCGCCAGCCCACCAAGCAGCGGAATGCCCGCCACAATGCGCGGGGTGTGGACGATGAATTTATAGGGCGGAAGCTCCGCGCCGTCCGCGCTGCCATCGAAAAGCCGCAGGCTGCGCCCGCTCTCGCGGTCGAAGCGGAACCAGTGCGCCTCGCGCGGCACGATGGCCGCTGGCAGCCACTGCGGGCCGTCGGTGTCCCAGAGAATTTCCGCCACGGCATAGCCCTTGGATAGCGCATCAAGCAGCTGCACCGCAAGCTCCGGCAGGTCGAGCGCCTCCAGCGCCTGCCGCGCCAGATCGGCGGCCTTGCGGGCCGCTCGGCTCTCGTCCGCCGGTTGCACGTCCCACGGCAGGCCAGCCACGGCGAGCTTGCGGGTTTGCAGCACGGCCCGGTAGTGCAGGTCTTTTTCCTCGATGTCGGCGGCGGCGATCAGAAAGTCGTGCGCATCGCCCATGCTGGCGCGGCGCAGCACCTCGGCCACCTGCGCGGGCGTAAGGCTGGCCAGCGGACGCCATGTCCACGCCTGCCGCAGGCCGGTGAGCGCCGGGGCGGCGAATTCGGTCTTGAGCGTAGTCTTGTCCATCAGTAGCCCTCCCACTTGTCGCGCGGCAGGTCGTCCGCGCCCACATCCAGCCCGCCCGCCCAGCGGCGGCGCGCCACGGCTTCATATCCGTAAGCCAGCCGCTCGCCTGCGGCGGCAGAAGCCGCCAGCGCCAGCGCCCAGAAGCGGTCGGCGTGCCCGGCCTCGGTGCGCTCGGCCACCAGACGCGGGGCTCCATTCGGCCCGGCCACCCGCTGCACGCTGTGCAGATCGGCGCGAAGCGCAGCGTTGCCCACCGGCAGGCGCAGCCTGCGGTCTTCCATGCGCTCTTTCAGCGCGGTGGCCATGTCGAGCTTCCTCGCGGGAGAGAACAGCACCCCCTCCACCCGGTAGGCCCCGTGGCGGCGCTGCGCTTCCTGCACCGGCATTTCGCCAAGGCCGGTCTGGTCGAGCGCGGCGCGGATGACGCGGTACTTGCGCATCACCCGGTCAAGCTCGGCCAGCTGCACGGCGAAGCTCTTCGCACGCAATTCGAGCAGCTCGCGCAGCCACAGCACATCGCCCACTTGCTCCAGCACGGCAATCACGGTCAGGTCGCCGCGCGCGGCGAAGTCCATGCCAACATACACCGGTCCGCCCTGGTACTCGCCCGGGCAGGCGGCATCCTCGCAAGCGTCGATCAGCTCATACGGCAGCCAGGCGGTGGCCTCATCGACGAACTGGCACTCGAACTCCTGCGCCCAGGCGATGGGGTCGGCCATGGCGCGGCGCAACTCCTCGATGTTGCGCGGCAGGCCGTCGGCCACGGCGTCGTAGATCGTGACCACATGGCGGGAAAACAGCCCGTCCGGGCTGGTCATGATCTCGTAGAACTTGTCGCCTCTGCCATTCGGCGTGGAAATCACCCTTAGCTTGAGATCAGGCCGGGAGACGACCGGCAGCAGCGCCGTCCAGATCGCGCGATTGTCCTGGTGATGCGCGAACTCGTCGAGGATGAGGTTGTCACTCATGCCGCGCGCGGTGGACGGCTTGCTCGCCACCGCCCGGATGTAGCTGCCCCGGCTGCCGATGCGCACCATGTGCGCGAGTTCGTCGGCAGCGAAGGGCACGTCCATCGCCTCGAACGCCGCGCCGATGGCGCGCAGGTGCAGCTTCACGCCGTTGTCCATGGCATCGAGCGCCCGGTCGCGGGAAACCGACAGAATCGTCCACCGGCTCGCCCGGCCCTCGGCCTCGGCCTCGAGCACGTCGAGCACCGCCTCCAGCGTGGTCGTGAAGGTCTTTCCGGTCTGGCGGCTCCACATCCCGGCCTTGAAGCGGGCGGAGTCGGCCAGATAGCGGCGCTGGTAGGGGTAGAGAATGGGCTGGCTCATTTGCGCTCTAACTCGGCCAGCACCCCTAAGACCCGCTCGATGACGCGGTGCGCCAGCACACTGTAGGCGCGCCGGCCATCAAAATGCTCGCACACGATCTTGCCACGTAGCCCCATGGCGCGCATCGCGCGCGGTGTCGAGACGATGTTCACGTAACTGCCGCCAGATGCGATGACGCACTCTGCATCACGCATCAAGCCGCGTAGCCGGTCGACACTGGCATCACCCCCCATACAACCCCTCCCGGATCGTCCTGAGCGTCTCGGCGTCCAGCGTCTTGCCCGCATTGCGTGCGACGCGCTCCACCTCGTCGAGTTTCGCGCGCACCTCGTCCGCCCAGCGCTTTTGTCCAATGGACGCCCGGCTGGCCTCGGCGATGGCGCGGGCGGCCTGGGAGAGCACCTTGACCTGCTCGGCGGGGTCGGCGGCCTCGGCGGCTGCGGTCACCCGGCTCATGGCGTCGAACAGGGCGCTCTGCACCATGCGCAGCACGGCGGCGGAGTGCTCGTCAGCCTCGTCCGGCGCGACCTGAACAATCAGCCGCGCGGCTTCGGCACTGGCGCGGATGCGATCCATCACCACCTGCACATGGCTTTTGTCGTAGCGGTGCAGGCTGCTCTTGGAAATCTCGTACCCCTGCTCCTTGAGCCACGCCGCCAGCGCCTCATAGCCGCCGTGGGTGCGGTCGGCCAGCAGGCGCTCCAGCTCGGCCTTGAGCGCGGGCGGCAGGGTATCGACCTTGCTGCGGCGGGCCATCATGCCTCCTGCCGGGCCGCCCCAAGGGGGGCATGCGCCCCCTCGGGGGGCAGCGGGCGAATGCGCGCGTGGGGGCTGTGCATGCTCACCACCGCGGCGGCCGGAACACACCAGCCGGGGCCTCGGCGCGGTACTCGACCACGGCCTCGCCTTCGGCGGTGAGTTGCGCCCACCACACCGGGCGCTCGTCATGGATGTCGATCAGCCCGCGCAGCTTGAGGCTGTGCATCTCCGCGCGCAGCTGTGCCTCGGTGGTGCGCAGCATCGCGTCGCGGGCGGCCGACAGCAGCAGGGTTTCCTCTGCGCCATAGGGCCGGGCATGCCACAGCGCGACCAGGATGGTCCAGCGCAGCACCTCGCGCTCGGCGCGCGGGATGTCGATGCTTGCCGCGATGCGGTCGCGTTCACTCATGTTTTCCCTCCCGCAGGATCAGCTCGTAGAGCCGGTCGAGCTTGACATTGATGACGGTGTACTCGCGGATGGCGTCGTCGCGCCGCTGGTAGTGCAGCGGCAGCTCGGCGATCAGCCGCTTGACCTCGGCATCGACGCGCCCGACTTCACGCGCCACGTCGTCGATGCGGGTGAGCTTCTGCTCGATGTCGATCAGCAGCCGCGCGGCAAACCACTTCAGCAAGGCAAACACCCCGCCCAGCACCGCACCGCTGACGGCGACGATGACCGGCCAGCCTTGCAGGAACAGCACATCACCTTCCATGCGTCACCTCGTCCCACTGGCGGATGGCGTCGATGCGGGCGCGGCACTGCTCGTAAAGGCTTGCGGCGTCGAGGATCCACCCGGCAACGTCGGCGTCTGAGCTTTCGGCATGCTCGCCGGGATCGGCGGCAGTGGCGGCAGGGGCTGGAGCAGCGCCGAAGGCGGTCGTGGGCAGACTGAGTCCGAAAGCGGGGGATTGCTGGAGCAGCCCGCGAGCAGTGCCAGACAGGCAAGCGCGGCCCGTGGTAGCAGTCTTGAGATCATGGCGCAGTCTCCGGGTGGTGGCATCGAGCGCGGCGATGCGGGCGTCGCGCTCGGCGATGGCGGCGTCTGCCGCTGCGGCGGCGGCCTCGATGCGGCGGCGCAACTGCTGCGCATCCGCGGCTTCGCGCTGGGCGATGGCCTCGCGCATGGCGGCCACGTCGGCCACGCGGGCGCGGTGCTCCCAGCCGTAGCCGATGGCCGCGCCAACCGCGGCGGCGAGGGCGATGGGCGCGATCCTCGCCAGGATGGGCAGCGGGATCATGGCGTGGCCTCCCCCATGCACATCCGGTACTCGGCCTCGCGGCGCTTGACCAGCCCGGGCAGCACGCGCCCGCCGGCCTTGGTCCACAGCTTGATCGCCTCGCACGCCCCGGCGTAGTCGGGCGGGGTCTGGTGCAGGCGCTTGACGATGGTGGACTTGCAAAACGCCGTCGATCCGATGTTGTAAGCAAGGCTTACAAGTGCGTCCCACTCGTGCTGGTAGAGCGGCACGTCGCCGATGCAGGCCGCAATCTCGCGCCCGGTGCGGTTGGCGTCGCGCGCGAGCATGACGACGGCGCGCTGCGGTGTGACGGTATCGCCGGGTTTGACCGGCGTGCCGTCTTCCTTGCGGGTGGAGCCAAAGCCCACGGTCTGCACGCCCACGCCGTCGTCGTAGGCGCGGCTGGAATAGCCCTCGTGCAGCGCAATGCTGCCCAACGCGATGGCGGATGCAATCAGCAGCGTGGCGGGCAGACGGGGCGGTTTCATCCCCGCCATGATCGTCCGCGCGCGCGCTGCCGTGCAGCACGATGCGGTTCAGACAGTGGCTAAAACAACGCCGCCTGCGCAGGCGGCGTCTCCTCTGCCCGCCCCAGAATGTCATACACCCAGCGCTCGGTGAGCCGGTATCGCCGGGCGATGTCCTGCACCCGCTCGCCTGCGTCGTAGGCGGCGCGGATGGCTGCGTCGCGCGCGGCGCGGGCTGCGCCGTCGCACTTGGGCACGTAGAGGATGGTGCCGCCGTAGCGCCAGGCTAGCGCCTGCTGCGCGGGCAGGGGCAGGTCGCACAGCGGCCCGCTCATCGGCGGGTTCTTGGGGATGCGCAGCGCCAGCCCGCCGCAGGTGGAGATGAGCGCGGCCAGCGCCTCGCGGCCAATCAACGATTCGAGCTCGGCGGTGTCAGCCAGCGCCATGCGCCACCTCTTGCGCATCGGCGGCCAGGTCGGTACGGCGGTACTCGAAACGGTCTTTGCCAACGCGGCGGCATTCCACTGGGATGCCATTGGCCCGCAGCTCGGCTACGCAGGAGTTGACGGCGCACACGCCCGCGCCGACGATGATGTCCAGCGTCGAATACCAGCGCCCGTCGGAGAGCAGTTCGGCCACGCGTTGCAGGCGCGGCGAGTTGTCCAGTCGTGCGGCACGCATTGCGGCTCCTTGCCCGGCGCGCGCGGCCACGCGCAGCCCTTGCCGCCCTCGATATGCTCTGGCATGGCAGCGCGCCATGCCAGAACCCCATCATGATAAAAGCTTCTCGCGCAATTGGCGAAGCATATCGAGCGCCAGCGCGCGCTGCGCCGCGCTCATCGGCGGCGGCGGAAGCTTTGGCTGCCTGGGCCGCTCGGGCAGGTGCGCCCAGATGTCCGCCGGCGCGGGCCAACGCTGCACATGCGCGGCCAGGCTGCGGAACGCCGCCCGGATGCGCGGTGCATCCAGCGCCTCGTCCCACGCCCCGCCGCGCACCAGCAGGGCGTCTGCCCATGCCAGCGCCATCGCTTCCACCGCGTCCGCCGGCGGGCAGCCGTCAAGCCGCAGCACCAGCAGGCGCTGAATGCCGCCTGCCACCTCGGCCAGCAGCCAGCCAGGTACAGACTCACTCATGCCCGGCCTCCCCACGCGCGCGGCGCTTGAGCGCCTCCAGCCGCATCACGCCGTCCACTGTTGCCGAATGGGCCTTTGCCTGCACCCTGGTCGCCGCGCTGCGCTGCGGCTGCGCATCGACGCAGAGCGCGCCTGCCGTCTGCGGCATGCCTTCGAGCACGCGCTTCAAGTAGTTGTGCCCGGTGAGAGGCCGCACATCGCCCGCATCGCGCTTGACGCGCAGCTGCTCCACCGTCTGCGACAGCGCCGCAGCCAGCCGCTGCGCATCAGCCTCCAGCGCAAGCACTTCGCGCGCAATGCGCACCGCCCGCTCCCACGCCAGCGCGCGGCTGGCCGAGCGCCACAGACCCAGATACGCCACCAGCGGGCGGCCCAGCGTCGCATCCAATGCGGACAGAATCGCCATCATCTCGCGCGCGGCCTCGTCCTCGGCCCAGGCTTCGAGGGCAGCCTCCGCGTGGCACACCGGGCAGCGCAGCCGCATCAGGCCACCTCCTGCCCGGCATGGCGCTGGCGCTGCGCCAGCCACCGGCGCAGCCCGCTGATGACGGCAGTGGCCTGGCCGCGGGTGATGAAGCGCACATCGTCTGCCGCGCAGGTGCGCCGCACAAAGCCGCGCAGCGCGCCGTCGTCCAGCCCGCTCCAGCCAATGCGCAGCGCCAGCCGCTCGATCTCGGCGAGCTGCGCCTCGGTGGGCCGCCCCCAGCCGCTGCCACCCTTGGGCGGCGGGGCCGGGATGCCAATCTCCGCCCCGCGGCGCTTGAGTTCCCAGCACCAGCCGATCAGTTGGCTGTCGCTGTAGTCGGCAAGGCTCGCCTTGCCGCAAAACGCCATCTGCGCGGCGCGGCGGGTGTCTTCGTCCATGCCCAGCTGCGCGGCGGCCTTGTGCGCCAGCCCCAGCAGCACGCGGCGGCGGGTTTTTGCGTCCATCGTCGTCTCATCTATCGAGTGACCCTGTGCATGCCCACGCGCGCGCATGGGCATGGGCCGGGTTACTCGTCGTTCTGCTGGCGGCGCAGCGCCATCGCGTCGGCCAGCGCGATCGCGCACTCGTCATAGTCCTCTGTCCTGCGTACGTCTGGAGGCGCGTAGCACATCATCTTCGCCAGCGCGGCGATGAGCCGCTGCACGATGAGCGCATCCTCGCAGTCGGCCATGCCGCGCTCGATCCGCTCGACCAGGCCCGTCATTTCTCCGCCCTCCAGGTCACGCTAGCAGACTTGCCCACCGTCAGGCACGCGCCGATGGCCGGTTGCAGCGGCTCGTCGCCGTCGCATGCCATGTCGATCAGCCGCTGCTCTGGCTTGTAGGCCACCTCGACCTTGACCAGATCGCCAAATCGATCCCCCAGCACCGCCTTCAGGCGCTCGGCGTCCTTGATCTTCACCGCCTCGCGCTCGGTGATGCTGGCGCGGCACACCCCGCGCACGATCAGGCTCGCGCCCGCCCCGTGCGCCTCGATCAGCTGCGCGTTGATCGCCTTGATCTGCGCATCGAGCTCGTCGATCTGCTTCTTGAGCTCCCAGCCCTGCATCACCAGCCGGATGGTCGCGGCATCTAGCGCCGTGATTTCACCGCCGTCTCGGTCGATTTTTTCTCCTGCCGGCACCGCCACTGCCTTCACCTTCGATTCTTCCTTCTTCGCTTCTGCTTTTGCCATTTTTCACACTCCTGATTGCCAGCCGCGCGGCCACGCGGCACTTGCCCTGCTGGTTCACACTTCCCTTTGTGGATTCGTGCTATGGTTTACCGATGGACGACAAAGAAGTCAGGCAGCGTCTCGCTTTACTTGAAAGCCGCATGGCCGTACTCGAGTTCGCCATCGACGAACTCATGAAGGACATTTCCGCCTGCGAGACGAAAAGCGCTCAAGAGCCCAAGGTAGCGCTGCTCTATGCGCTGCTCAATCGATCGAAGGATCTCGACCGGGAAGTCGAATTCCTCGCGTCGCATGGACGCAAGCATCATGGCCACGAGGCCAAGCTGCGCCTCCAGGCCGTTGACCGCCTCAGACAGGATTTGAGTTTTGACCGCGAACTCGCGCACGTCACCGCGCGCAAGATGGACGAGATACTCAACGTTTCGAATCGCCACGACACACCTCCAAAGAAAGATTCCTGACCACCCGCCGCGCGGCCACGCGGCACCTGCCCTGCTTAAATATCGGCCAGCCTGCACCCAGTGCAGTCCTGCCGTTCACACTCCATGCACACCTGCCGCAACACCGCGTCGCGGTCGGCCCCGCGCACCGCATCCACCAGCCGCACAAGCGCCGCGTAGCGCTCGGGCAGGTCGGATCCGGGCCGGTCGTACTTGCCGTTTTTCACCATCGAGGCCGCAGCCTTGGAGCAGCCCAGCACCAGCGCCACGTCCTCAAGCCGCATGGCCGTCTCTCCCTACCACGCGCCGGTTGGCGCTCCACTTCAGGGCCAGCTCCAGCACCGCAGAGGTGAGGTTTTGCATCTGGTTGGCCGCCATGATCCGGCGGCACTCCTCGGCCAGTTCCACCGCCTCGCGGTAGTTGCCTTTTCGGCAGCCCATCCAGAAGGCGTTGATCAGTTCCTTGTCCGCTACATCGCCAAAGGCCGGGCGCAGCACATGCGCATAGGTCTCGGCGCGGTCGAGGTGCCGCGTGCTCATGCGCTTGGCCCCGATGCGGCTGCCCAGTTGCAGCAGCAGTTCGCGCGTGCGGCTGGCGGCAAACTGCCGCTCGTAGAGTTCGGTTCCGATGAGAAGCACCGCAAACCCGCGCTCATCGGCTAGAAACCGCAGCGCTTCCAGCGGCCTCCAACCCAGCTTGTTCGCCTCATCCACCACGATCAGCCGCCGCGTATCGCCTTCCGGCGCAGCCAGCAGCCTATCCACCGCCCCCGGCCCCTCGATGCCCGCAGCCTGCGCCACGGCGCGCAGCAGTTGATGCCGCGTCATGCCGTCAAAGGCCACGATGCGCGCCGCCCGGTACGCCTCGCACACCGCGCGCCCGGCCATGCTCTTGCCCGTGCCCGCAGGCCCCACGATTTCGCCGATGGCGTTGTCGCTGCCCATCACCACCTCGGCGAGCTTGATCGCCTCGGTCACTGCCTTGGTTTTTCTAATCTCACGTGCCATAATGCTCGTGCTTCCTTTCACGTTTGCCTTGCCTCACACACCCGGCCTGCCGCGCCTACGGCGGGCCGGAACCATCTTCACAGCCCCATCGCCCGCGCCATCGCGGTATCCGGGTCGTCGTCCACGCCCAGCCGGTTGAGCTGCTCGGCGCTCTTGCGCGCCTCAAGCCGCCGGTTGATCTCCTCGATCTGCCGCTGCCGCGCAGCGCGCATGCCCTCGTGCAGTTGCAGCACTTCGGCAGACGGCTCCACCCACTGTGCCGCCGCCTCGGCCTGGGCGAGCGTCGCATCCAATCCGAGCAGCTCGGCCCGCGTGCCCGCCAGCCGCGCCTCATCCAGCGGCCCGCCCGCTTCCTTGATGCGCTCGGCGAGCAAGACTTTCAGCGCCTGCCGCCTGCGCCCGGCCTCACGCGCCCCGGCCGGGTCGGTGATGTCGTAAACCCGCTCCGGCTCCACCCAGCCGAGAATGCGCTGGCCGCGCACATCGAGGATGTACGCCCCTTCCTCGCCCAGGATGCGCGGCACCGCCACCAGCACCCGCCCCTCGATCGCCATCAGGCAGTCGCCCGAGTAGGTCACGCCGTCCACGCTCACCGTGCCGCGGTTCACCCGCCGCGCCTCGTAGTCGGCAAACGCCAGCGCCAGCGTGATGCGGTCAATCTTCCACGGCTTCCAGCCGCTCTCCATCGCCAGCGTGAGCTTTTGCTGCGGACTCATGCCGCCCATGTGCTCCGCCCCCGGCTGCGGCGTGACGTGATAGTCCGCAAGCGTGCGGTTCAGCCAGTCCTTCACCGCCTCGAACCGCGCGGGCTGCACGCCTTTCCCGAGTGTGGCCACCTTCTTGGTGATGCGGTTTCCGCCCACATAGCCAAACCACCAGCCCAGCCAGTCGGTGAGATTCCCAAACAGCCCCTCGATGCGCTTGGCGCGGGGCCGGAAAGGAATGCTGCGCACCACCTGATGCTCTTGCGGCGTGGTCGCGGCTTCTGACGCGCCGAACTGCTCCCCGGTAAACTCCGCCAGCCGCTTGCACGCCACCAGCATTTCATCCCACTGGTACTCCGAACCGTTGTCCAGATACAGCCTGCGCGGCGCACCAAACGGCGCTTTCTCGCACATGCGCGCATAGCTTGCCGCCACATGCTCGCGCCGGATACCCTGGCCCTTGTCCAGCAGCACCGCGTCCACCCACAGCCAGTTCGTCGCCACATCGTGCCAGGCAATCAGCCGCGCATACGCCGTGCTGCCGTCGTCTCTCAACACCGGAATGTCCAGCGGCGTGATGTCCCCGCACACCAGATCGCCCGGCCACTTCGCCGCCGCCGTGCGCCGCACCGGCGTCAGATGCTTGTCATAAATGGCCTTGCCGTCGCGCAAGCTCTTGCCCGCCACACGGAAATGCACCCCCTCGGCAGCCACATACCGGCGCGGGCACGGCACCGACAGCAACCCCGCGCACACCGCGCGCGGCGCGCCCGCCTCCATCAGATCGCGCGCCACCTTCGCCGTGGCCTTCAGCCAGCACTGCCGCTCACTCGGCGCGCCGCCCACCCAGGCCATGCGCACCGCATCGCGCACTCGCGCCGCCAGCCCCGGCACATCATCACCCGCCCACGCGGCGGCAGCCTCCTGTGCCCAGGCCAGCCACGGCCCGGAAATCAAAACCCGCGCCTGCCCCCGGTCGCTGCGCTGCCCCAGCCGCGCAAGGCGGATCACCCCGTCCTTGCCGCTGGCCATCTGCGCCAGCCGGTACACCTGCGCCACGCTCTTATTAAGAGTGCGCGCAATCTCCTCCGCCATCGCCCGCCGTCCCTTGTGGCGCTCCGGCAGGTCGATCAAGGGTTTCAGCAGGGCATACAGCGCTCGCGCCCGCTCCACCCGCGCAAAATCATCATCCCGCACCCCCGCGCTGACGATCTGGCCGATCAAGACGGAATCCGCGTCGGTTTCAGCCGGTTTTGGCAAGTTTTGGCCGGTTTTGGCCGGTTTTGGCAGGTTCTGGCCGGGTTTGACCGGCACCGGCAACCCACCCCCGCTGGTGAGCCCACCCGCACCGGTGGCCGCCGGGCTGGTATCGGCAGGGTGAGGGCACCCCCCCGCCGGGATAGGCTCGCCGCCGAGGGCGGGGAGGGGAGCTACATTTGGCGTAGCAACAGCTACTTTTGGCGTAGCGGGCAAACTGTTCATCCGGTCTCCTTCGGTCTGCTGCGCGGCATGCCGCGCGTAGTAATCCCGCTGCGCCTCGATCGGCAGGCTCTCGAGCAGTATCTCGATGCCTTTACCTCGCAACCTGTTGCGAATCGTGGCGAAATTTTTTTCAGCCCAGGTTCGCACACGACGATCTGTCGTCGGCATGCCAGCCAGCCGCATCTCGGCGATCTGCTGCGGGGTCAGCCAGGTCTGCATCACAGCACCTCGTAGAGTCTCACGGCCAGCCGCGCGGCCCCGTTGGCGCTGGAGTCAATCTTGAGCGCCAGAGAGATGCACTGCTCTAGGCGGCCCGTATCGACGTGCGCTTGCGCCGCCTCAGGCTGCGACGCCACGAACCACGCCCACCCGCCGCGCACAGGCCGCTTCTCGCAGGCCTTCCCTTCGCGCAGCGCTTGTGCCAGAGCCGTTTTCTTGCACACGCCAAGCGCTTTCGCGTAGTCACGCAGCCTGATCATCTTTCGCCTCCAGCGTCTCCCGCAGCATCTTCATCACCTGCCGCGCGATGCCTCCGTGCGGCTCGCGGTCGGCGCGGTTCGCCCAGTCATAGATCACCCGTCGCGCCGTCACCGGCTTGACGCCGTGGGCATTCGCCCACTCATTGATCGACCGGTACCCTGCCAGCGCCAGCTTGCCGCGCACGGCGGTGGCATCACCTAAAGGTTTCCGCTCTCGTTCCATAGTGCTATCCTCGTAACTGTTTGCGATAGTCTAACACAAGAGGTTGCGATGTCAACAACAAGTTGCGAAACATTTTGCATGTCCGATTCGCGTCCGATTCGCGTCCGATTTATGTCCGATTCGCGCGTCCGATGTCCGATTCTCATGTCCGATTCGTGAGGTGTTGTTCATGGAATCGGACACGCTCGCATCCAGGCTCCGTGAGTGCATCGGTGACGACACCGTGTCCGCGTTCGCTCGAAAAGTCGGACTTCCAGAGGCAACGATCAGGTCTTACCTTGAGGGGAAAAAGCCTGTCTACGACAAGCTGTCGCGCATCGCCGACGCCGCAGGCGTCTCGCTGGACTGGCTGGCCACCGGGCGCGGCCAGAAAGAGCGTAAACCCGCGCCGGAAAACGACTTTTCCGCCGTCCCATACGCTCGCCGCCTCGAAAAAATCGGCCTCCTGCTGGCCGATATGACCGAACAGGAGGCCGAGGCCTTCCTCGATGATGTTTTCGCGCGCGCTCGCTCGGCGGCAGAAGCGTCCGAGCTGCGCCGGGCGCTAGCCGACCTCCGCGCCGAAGTCGAGCGCCTCAAAAAACCCGCCTGATCCCCCCGTCAGCGCGTGCATTTCGTCGCACGCAATCCGCGCACACGCCCCGCCTTGTGGACAACCCAACGAACCCATTGATTTACCGAAATTTCCCGCCCCATCCCGCCCCTTCCCGCGACCTTCCGTCTCATCTACCTTGTCGCATCCAATCTTTTCATCCCTATCGGCCGCTTCGGCAACGACGTCATCATCGCCGGCCGGGGGGATGACCGCCTGTATGGCGCCTATACCGACCCCGCCTGGTGGTTAGGCAGTGGCGGCGGCGAGGGTTACGGAGGTGGTGAGGGCGGCTTTAGCGCCGTCTTTGCCGACGACGACGAACTCCACGGCGGCGCGGGCGACGACCGGCTGGACGGTGGCTATCGCGCCGATCGCGACACGCTACTTGGTGGCAGTGGCGACGACAGCTACGTGTTCCGGCGGGGCTCCGGCGACGACGTGGTGGTCGAATCCGACGACATCGGCAATGCCGACCGCATCGTCATGGAGGGGTATCGGGATGAAGTGCGGTTTGAACGGGCCGGTGATGACCTGCTGGTGCGCATCGCCGACACGGAGGATCGCTTGACCATTCGGCGTTTCTTTGCCGATGAAGCGGCGGTCGTCGAGTTCTTCGACTTCTCCGATGGGAGTCTCTCGGCGGACGAGGTGCGTGCTGGGTTACTCCTCGGCACCGAGGGCAACGACCACATCATCGGCTATGCGACGGACGATACCTTGTCCGGCGGTACGGGTAACGATCGCCTCGATGGCGGCGATGGTTCGGACACCTACGTCTTTGCGCGCGGCGACGGCCGCGACGTCATCGCCGACAGTGGAACGGCGGGCGAGGATGTGATTCGCTTCGACGCGGACATTCTGCCGGCCGATGTGGCGGTGACCCGCAACGAATCCGACTTGCTGCTGGTGCTGCGCGGCAGCGGAGAACGCGTGATCGTCGAGGGCTGGTTCGGCAACACCGGGCCGAGCATCGAATCCGTGGTCTTCGCGGACGGCACGGTCTGGTCGCCGGCGGAGCTGACGGCCTGGGCCCTGGCCCCGGTGGCGCCGAGCGGCGGGGATGCCTTCCTCGTCGGCAGCGATGCAGACGACGTGATCGAGGCCGGGGCCGGCAACGACGAAATCCACGCCCTGGCCGGTAACGACGTGCTCTCCGGCGGCCCGGGCAACGACCTGCTGTCGGGCGGATCGGGCGACGACACCTACGAGTACGCGCTTGGCGACGGCAGCGACATCATCGCCGACGAAGGCCGGGGCGATACCGACAGCCTCAGCCTGGGCGAGGGCATCGGTCCGGAACAGGTGGTCGTCAAGCGCGATGCCGCCAACCTTTACTTACAGTTGCCCGACGGCGAAACGATTACCGTTGAGAACTGGTTTGGCGATGCGGCCAACCGGCTGGGCGCCGTGCAGTTCGCCGATGGGACGACGTGGGATGCCGAAGCCATCGCAACGCTGGCGAACACCCCGAGCGATGGCGACGATTTCATCATGGGCGGTAGCGCCGACGAATTCATCGACGGCCTGGCCGGTAACGACGTCATCCAGGGATTGGACGGTAACGACAGCCTGGTCGGGGGCACGGGATCGGATCTGCTCGATGGTGGGCGCGGTGACGATGTCTATGTGTTCAACGCCGGGGACGGCAGCGACCGGATCGTGGATGTCGAAGGGCATGACCGCCTGCGCTTTGGCGAGGGCATTGCGCCGGAAGACCTTCAGGTGTTCGCCGACGCGGACGGCGCCATCGTGCTGCAACGCTACGGCACCGAGGACCGGGTACGCATCCCGGCCAAGGTCTCGAACCAATGGGGCGATATCAGCGTGCGACCGCTGATCGAAGCCATCGAGTTTGCGGATGGCTCGACATGGACGGCCGACGATGTGACCGGCTACGCGATGACGAAACCCACGACCGGCACTGACTGGCTGCGCGGTTCGGATCGCTCTGAAATCATCGATGGCCTCGGCGGTAGCGACTATGCGAGCGGCGGCCTGGGAGACGATCGCTATGTGTTCAAGCCGGGCTACGGACAACTGACCATCCGCGACGACGATTGGAACAATGGCGGCGGCGATGCCCTGATTTTCGGCGAAGGCATCGCGCCCGATGATCTGGTCGTGCGCCGCGAGTATGACAGTCTGATCCTCGAGGTTGCCGGCACGGATGATCGCGTCCGCATCGAATCCCAGTTCAGCCTCGGGCACACCGCCAATCGCATCGAGCGTTTCGTGTTTGCCGATGGTACCGAATGGACTATCCAAGACGTCGAATTGCGTCTGGTGGTGCCGGAGGGTACCAGCGGAGCCGACCATATCTACGGTTCCGGACGCAATGACACCATTCAGGGGCTGGGCGGCGACGACATGCTGGAAGGCGGTGCCGGCGATGATGTGCTGGACGGGGGCAGCGGTGCCGATCAACTCTATGGCGGGGACGGCAACGACACGCTGATCAGCGGCGCATCGACCGCCAGCGATCTGGATCAGGAGCGCGATTACGACTGGGGTTACTGGTACAACAGCGCGCACGACTCCCTCGCGGGAGGCGCCGGTGATGACACTTACGTCATCAATGCCGACAGCGGCTACGACCAGATTTCGGACACCGAGGGTGCCAACCGTATCGTACTGGGCGCGGGCCTGTCGGCGGAAAACGTCATCATCTCGGCGGGAAGCGGTTGGGGACATTCCGGGCAGACAAGGATCGATTTCGGCCCGGGCGCCGTCTATGTCGATGTCGGCTCGCGCATTGACCGAATTGAGTCGGCCGACGGCGTCGTCATCACCGCCGCCGACTTCGATCGCTATCGCCTGACGTCCACCTCGGGCACGTCCGGTGCGGACGTGCTGACCGGCACCCAGGGGCCGGACAGCATCTACGGGGGGGACGGCAATGACGTGATCCATGGCGGGGCCGGGCGCGATTCGCTGCGCGGAGGTACAGGGAATGATCGCCTGTTCGGCGATTCCGGCGATGACACCATCGAAGATGGTGAGGGCGATAACTTCATCAATGGCGGCGCTGGCAATGACACGCTGAGCGGCCGGGGCTACCTGTCGGGCGGAGCGGGCGATGACGCCCTCAGTGGCGACGGGATTCTGGACGGCGGCGCCGGCAATGACCGCCTCAATGTCAACAGCGGCGCGGTGATTCTGTTCGGCACGGGCAGCGGCAACGATGTGATCGAGAACGCAGCCTATGCCCAGGGCTTTGTCGTCCGCACCGATGTAGAAGCGACCGAGGTCGAGATCGTCGGCGGCTTGCTCGATGGCCTGGAAGTGCCGCTGACCCTGCGTATCGTGGCCACCGGCGAAAGTCTGACGGGCATCAACGGTGCCGCCAGCATTGTCTTTGCCGATGGCAGCGTCTGGTCGGCCGCGGACATCGCGGCCCAAACGCGGATGCCGCAACCCGTCGCCACCAGCGGCAATGATACTTTGTTGGGCAGTTCGGGAGACGACCTGCTTGCTGCCGGCGGAGGGGATGACCACGTGGCGGGTGGCGCGGGTGCAGACGTCCTTGATGGCGGCGCCGGCAATGACACGCTGCTCGGCGGGGATGGCAACGATGTTCTCCTCGGCGGCGACGGCAATGACCAACTGACCGGAGGCGGCTTCGACGACCAGCTCTTTGGTGGGGCAGGCAGCGATACCCTGAATGGGGGCGATGGCAACGACGTGCTCGACGGTGGCGCCGGAAATGATTACTACGAAGGCAGTGCCGGCATCGACACCATCCGCTTCGGCCGGGGCTCGGGCTACGATACGTTCAGCGCGGGCGTCGATGGCGCGCAGTCGCCGCTGACCATTATTGAAATGGGCGCGGATGTGCTGCCTGGGGATATTTCCGTTGCACGCATTGGCGCCTCCTTGCAATTCTCAGTGGCCGGCGGCGCTGACACCCTCAACATGAGCTATTGGCTGGCTCAGGCACAACCCGCCTCGGCGCTGGAGGTACGTTTTGCCGACGGCACCGTGTGGCATACCGAAGCCGTGCTGGCCATGCTGCCCGAAGGGCTGGGCGATTTCCGCGACAACACGCTGATCGGAAGCAACCAAAGCGAGAGCATCGAGGGTTACGGCGGCAACGACGACATCTCTGGTGCTGCAGGTGGCGATTATCTATCTGGCGCCTCGGGCGACGACCGTCTCTTTGGCGATGCCGGCGATGATTATCTGAACGGCGGAGACGGCGCTGATGCGCTCTTTGGCGGCGATGGCAATGACCAGCTCGACGGAGGCAACGGTGCGGATGCCTTGTTTGGCGGTGACGGCAACGACACTCTGAATGGCGGCTCGGGCGCCGACCTGCTGGACGGCGGCATGGGTAAGGATGTCATCTCCGCCGGGGATAGGGGTTACGACTCGGGCGCCTCGACCGACACCATCGTGTTCGGCTTCGGCAGCGGCGAGGACACGCTGGCCAGCAGCGATAGTCGCGATGTGATCCAACTGGGCGACGGAGTGCGCCCGCAGGACGTCGAGATCAAGGTATCCGGCAGTGAACTGCAGATTCGTCTGGCGGGCGGCAGCGACATGCTGCGGATTTCCGGATGGGTATATGCTTCGGACAGAGTCTCGACCCTGCGCTTCGCGGATGGCAGCGAACTCGATTTGCGGGCGTCACCCTCCGGTGTGGTGATTGGCAGTGAGGCGGCAGACAGCATCACCGACGTCGAGGCCAGCCCGTTCGACGACCGTGTGTACGGGCAAGGTGGCAACGACAGGCTCTACGGCGGTTATGGCGACGACGTGATCCACGGCGGCGACGGCAACGACTTCCTTGCCGGGGGCTCTGGCCGCAACGTGCTCGATGGCGGCGCTGGCAACGACACGTATGACCTGACCGGCGGCAGCGACACCCTGGTGTTCGGCTTCAACGCCGGGCAGGATTATTTCTACGGCAGCTACTCCACTGACCAGCCGCAAACCATCCGCCTCGAAAGCAACGTTGAGCCCGGTGACGTGCTGATCAAGGATGTCTGGTTCGACGAAAACGGCGGCAGCTTCTCGCTGGGTCTCAAGGGATCTCCCGCCACGCTGAGCGGTTTCCGGTTCAAGATCGATCAGAACGGTAACCCGATCATCGCCAGCCGCCTGGTCTTTGGCGACGGAACCGTCATCGAGGGCAAGGATGTGTTGCAAACCTTGTACCGTCCGGCAGCCACCGCAGGCAGCGACTATCTTTTGGACACGAGCGGTAATGATGTCATCGACGCGGGCGACGGCAGTGATGTAGTACTGGGCGGCACCGGTGACGACCGGCTTTTCGGCGGCGCCGGCAATGACACCCTGAGCGGTGGCAGCGGTGATGATGTTCTCGTGGGCGGCGCTGGAGACGACGCCCTGGTGGGCGGCGAGGGGCACGATATCTATCGTCTCGAAGCCGGCTTTGGGCGCGACACCATTGAGGTGCAGAGCAACGCGGAGTCGCTCGACGTCATCGAATTCGGAGAGGGGATACGCCCGGAGGATGTGGTCGTATCCAGCTTCGACGAAGCCGCTTTCCCCTGGCGGCACTTCCTCGTTCTCGACGTGCCGGGTTCTGGCAGCCAAGTCCGCATCGAGAACGGCTGGGCCACTGGCTACGGCAGCAGCGGTTCAGCGCTCAATCTTGCCGGCATCCACTTCGCGGATGGAACGACATGGCAATCGGCAGACATCGCTGCCCGCTTGCTGGCGGCAACGCCCGGCAATGACAGTTTGCAGGGATCAACCGGCAGCGATTACATCGCGGCGCAGGACGGCAACACCGTCATCTATGGCGCCGAAGGCGATGACGTCCTGCTCGGGGGCGCGGGCAATGATTTGATCGAGGGGGGCGACGGCAAGGATCGACTGCAAGGCGGCGATGGCGACGATCAACTGACCGGCGGCGCGGGAAGTGACCTCCTGCTGGGCGGCCGTGGCCAGGACATGCTGATTGGCGGCAATGGCAGCGATGTGTACCGATTCGGACGGGGCGACGGCCAGGACGTCGTGGGGGACTTTGGTTCCGGGCTCAAGGATGTCGATACGATCGAGTTTGGCGCCGGCATCACGCTGGCCGACGTTTCGCGAGAAATCGTCGACGGCAGCCTCGTCCTGCATATTGCGGGGGGAGCTGACTCCATCACGATCATGGGCTTTGATCGCCCGCTGATGGCCATCGAGCGCATTCGTTTCGTCGATGGAACCATCATCGACCCCATTACGTGGGCCGCGCGCAGCAATGACCTCGTTGTGAACGTCGGCGACGGTGTGCGTGAGGTCGCGGGCGATACGCGCTATGACAGTTTGCGCTTCGGTACCAGCATCGACCCCGACACGGTCACGGCCAGCCGCGAGGGAGCCGATCTGGTGGTGGTGAGCGGCGCTGATGGCGTGCGTTTCACGGCCTGGTTCAACGACTCGGTGAGCCAGCCGGTATTGCAGGCACGTTTTGCCGACGGCACGGTCTGGAACGCCGAGGATCTTTCTCGCCGGGCTTCCACCCTGATCGGCACGGACGGCGCCGACCATCTGGTGGCCAGCGCCGGCTTCCCGGCCCATGTTTCCGGCGGCGCGGGCAACGATACGCTGGTCGGCAGCCATGGCGACGACGTCCTGATGGGCGGCGACGGCAACGATGTGCTGATCGGCGGCATGGGCACGGATCTTTTGGTGGGCGGCGACGGCGACGATCTGTACATCGTCGATGACTTGAGCGAAGTCGTCGAACTGCCCGGCGGGGGCAGCGACACGGTTCGTCTCACCACGACGCAAGATATCATCGTCACCGGCGAAATCGAGAATTTCGAAGTGCTCGGAACGGCGCCGGTCAAATTGATTGGCAACGCGGCGAACAACCGCCTCGTGGGCAATAGCGCCAACAACCGGATCGAGGGCGGCGCTGGCAACGATAGCCTGGACGGCGGCGCCGGCGCGGACACCCTGACCGGGGGCACGGGCGACGACCGCTACGTGGTCGACAATGCTGCCGATACCGTTGTCGAACTGGCCGGCGAAGGCAACGATACCGTTGCGGCCACCATCAGCTGGACGATCACCGCCGGCAGCAACATCGAGAATATCGAACTGCTGGGCGAAGCCAATCTCACTGCCACTGGCGATGAAGGGGCCAACGTCCTGATCGGCAATGCCGGCCGTAACTTTCTGCGCGGCATGGGCGGCAACGATACCCTGAATGGCGGCGGCAACGCCGATGTCCTCTACGGCGGTCAGGGCGACGACCTTTATCTGGTCGACGATGCCGGCGACTCGGTGATCGAACTGACCGGCGAAGGTCACGACAGCGTTCTCGCCACGGCAAGCTTTGCGCTGCCGGAATTCGTCGAGGATCTCACTTTGGGCGGTTCGGCGAATATCGACGGCACCGGCAATGCCGGAGACAATCGCATTCGCGGGAACGCAGGCAACAACACCCTGGCCGGCGCTGCCGGCAATGACCTGCTCGATGGTGGCGCCGGCAACGATATGCTCTATGGCGGGGCCGGCAACGACAGTTATGTGTTCGGGCGCGGTTACGCCCAGGATCTGGTCCTTGAAAACGGCGCCGCCTCGGCCGGCGATCGTTTGCGACTGGGCGCCGGTGTGGCGCCGACCGACTTGCTACTGCGCCGCAACGGCGACGATCTGTTGATCTCCGTACGCGATACCAGCGACCGGCTGACGGTGCGCAACTACTGGCAAGCCGCGAGCCTGGTCGAAACCATCGAATTCGCCGATGGCACGACTTGGGGACAGTCCGAGGTCGAGGCTGCCTTGGCGGCCACGCCGGCCAACACCGATCCGGAGGTCATCGCTGCAGCGGCCGATCAGACGGTCGACGTCGGGCACAGTTTCGAGTTCAGCGTGGCGGGCGTGTTCGGCGACCAGGATGCTGGCGATGTGCTGATTCCCAAGGTGACCCTGGCCAACGGCGACCCGCTGCCGGGCTGGCTGAGCTTCGATGCGGTCAGCCGCACTTTCCGGGGAACGCCGGGTGAGGGCGATGTCGGCACCATCAGCATCGTCGTGCAGGTGTCGGATAGCGCCAATCGCGTGGTTTCCGACCAGTTCGACCTGTCCATCCGTAACCCGAACGACACCTCGCCGATCGTGTTCCGGCCGCTGGCCGATCAACACGGCCGGCAAGACCAGGCCTTGTCCTTCAGCCTGCCCGAGGATGCCTTCAAGGACTTCGATGTCGGCGACACGCTCTCCTACTCCGCAACGCTGGCCGGCGGTGCTGCCCTGCCCAGGTGGCTGAGTTTCGACCCGGTACGGAAATCGTTCTCCGGCACCCCGGGCAAGGACGATGTGGGCACCTTGGCGGTCGCAGTCACGGCGCGCGATTCGCGCGGTCGCACGGCGAGCGACGTCTTCGACATCGTGGTCGAGGACGCCAACGATCCGCCACGTGTTCAACGACTTGTCACGGACCAGATTGTCTGGCAGGGGCAATCCATCGATGTGGCCTTGCCCGCAGACCTGTTCATCGACCGGGAAGGCGATTCCGTTTCCATCCAGGTGACCCTCGCCAACGGAGAGCCTCTGCCGGCCTGGTTGTCCTACGACCCGGACACGTCCCGCATCAGCGGGACGACGCAGAGCGACAGTGTCGGCATCACGACGATCCGGATCACCGGCACCGACAGCAATGGGCTCGCCGCATACGAGGATTTCGATGTCGTCGTCGGTGACGTCAACGATGCGCCGGTGCTGACCGCTCCGGTGGGCACTCTCACTGCCCGGGAAGGCCAGAGCGCAGTACTGCGTTTGCCGACGGATTTGTTTACCGACCCGGATCGCGGCGACACGCTGACCTACCGCCTTGAACGCCTGTCCGCGCCTCCCTACGCCAAATCCAGTTTCACGCTGGATTCGACCAACGGCGCCTTGACGCTGCGCTCGACGACGCCCAGCAGCTATTACGGCCCATTTGTCTACAGCAGTCTGGATTACTGGGATATCGGCACCTGGACCTTCAAGCTCACGGCGGAGGACCGTCTGGGCCTGACGACGAGTGCCGAATTCACGGTCGACGTGCAAGCTGCCGGCATCAACCATATCCCGGTGGTCGCAACGAGTTCGAGCCAGCCCTGGAATGTTTACGGACAGGTCTGGGACGCCAACCGAGGTGTCTGGCAGTGGAGTTATGCCGCGCAGACATCGGTGGTCGTGACCATGGGCGACAGCATGCAGGTCAGCCTGCCGGGCTTTGTCGATGTGGATGGCGACCTCCTGAGCATCTCCATCCTTCCCCAAGGCTCAGCCACTGCCGATGGATGGGTTTACAACTCAGGCACGGGTACTCTGCAATACCAAGGCGCTGCGCCGCTTCCGCGCAGCCAGGTCTTCGACATCATCGCCGACGATGGTCGCGGCGGCCGCTCGCTCACCAAGTTCAGCGTGGTGGCCAATCGCACGCCGATTATCGAGGACATTCCGGAAATCGTGGTGCGCGAGCATCAGGCCTTCTCGATGACGCTGCCGGATTCGACGTTCTCAGACCCGGACGGTGACCCCGTCTCGACCAGCGGGACTGCGATCCGAACCTACAACCCGTTGAGCCGGCAGTACGAAATCCTGGCCTATTACGACCCCTCCACCAAGACCATCATCGGTCAGGCAGGTGATTTCGGGGTCGGCACGTTCTACCTGACGCTGACGGCCTCGGACTCTTTCTCGAAGAGCGGAAGCGAACCGGATGGGAACGCGCATGCCTGGGTTTCCAACCCGACCAAGCAGGTCAAGATCACGGTTCTCAATGAATACGACGCGCCGCGCCTGCTGGCACCATTGTCTGACGTAAGCGTGCAAGAAGACCAATCGCTCTACCTCAGCACCAGCAATGCCTTCTATGAGCTGGACAGGGACCAGACCCTGCGCTATTCGGCAAGCCTGAGCAACGGTGACCCGTTACCCGCCTGGCTGAGCTTCGATCCGGCCACGGGGGTACTCTCGGGCGTGCCGCGCACCGATCAGGTCGGCAATTATTCGATCCGGATCACCGCGACTGACCTTGTCGGCACCAGTATTGCCGACGACTTCGATCTTGCCGTGACCCTAGCCCAGCGCAATCACGCGCCACGCCTGGCGGTTCCGGTCGCAGACCAGATCTATCGGCGCGACCAGACCTTCTCCTTCCAGTTGCCGCGCAATACCTTCAGCGATATCGACGCCGGCGATACCCTGAGCTACCGTGCCTTGCAAGACAATGGCAGCCCGCTGCCCAGCTGGATCCAGTTCGATGCAGCCACGCTGACCTTCTCGGGTCATGTGCCCGCCGGACAACGGGCGCCGACCGAAATCCGCATCGTGGCCACCGACTCCCAGGGCGCGGAAGCCGCCGATGTGTTCTCGATTGGTATCGATGAAAGGACCTTGCCGCCGGTGGTTACCACGCCAGTGGCGGACCAGATCGCGCTCGAAGATGCGCCGTTCAGCCTGAGCCTGCCCGCTGGCGTGTTCACCGATCCAGAGGCGAGCGGCAGCTTGACGCTATCGGCCACTCTTTTGGACGGTCGGCCTTTGCCCGCGTGGTTGTCTTTCGATGCCGGCACCGCCACGATCTCGGGAACGCCCGGCAATGCTGATGTCGGCGCCCTGCAGGTTCGCATTACCGCGACCGAGCCGGACGGCGGCACTGCTTCGGATAGCTTCCAGTTGACCGTACAGAACGTCAACGATGCGCCGGTGGCCACAGGAGAAAGCTATACACTGGACGCCAATGCCGTGCTCGATCTGACCAGCGAGGCCTTGCTCGCCAATGACTACGACATCGATCCGACCCACGACACGCTGACTATCAGCGCGGTCGGCGATGCCGAGCACGGCTCCGTCGAATTGATGGCGGACGGCCGCGTGCGCTTCACTCCCGAGCAGGGCTATGCCGGGCAAGCCGGATTCTCCTATACGGTCAGCGATGGCCAAGGCGGTAACACCACGGCCCATGTCCAAATCGATGTCACACCCGTGCAGGTCGCCAGGGCGCCAGTGGCGCTCGATGGTGACATTGCCTTGGCGGAAGACTCCTCACGCATCCTGACGGCGGCGGACTTTGCTTTTGCCGATCCCGACGGCCCCCACACGCTGCAGGCTGTCGTCATCGTCGCGGCGCCGGTGGCTGGACGCCTGCTCCTCAATGGCGCGATAGTTGCCGACGGCACGGTCGTCCTGCGTAGCCAACTCGATGCGGGTCTGCTGGTCTTCACGCCGGACGCGGATGCCCATGGCGCCGCTTACGGCCGCATCGAATTCCGCGTGGACAACGGCCTGGTTTCTGCAAACGCAGGGGTTCTCACCCTGGATGTCGATCCGGTCAACGACGCCCCGCAGGCGGTATCCGACAGCGCATCCATCGATGAGGACGCCGCGACCCCGGTGACGGGATCGCTGTTGGCCAACGACCGGGATGTGGACGCGGGAACGAATCTTAAGGTCGTTGCGCCGGGTACCTATGCCGGTCGCTATGGCAGCTTGGAGCTGAACGCCGATGGAAGTTACAGCTATTCTCTGGATAGCGGTTTAGATGAGGTTCAGGCCCTGGCGAGCGGCGAAATCCTGACCGAAACCTTCGCCTACCGCGTCACCGACGGTGCGGGAAGCGATGGCGCGGAACTCTCCATCCGGATCCATGGGCGCAATGATCTGCCCGAGATCCAGGCCGACGAAGGCTTGATCAGTGAAGACGACCCTGCGGCCCTTGAGTTGGATCTCCTCGCCAATGATCGCGACATTGATCACGGCACCACGCTGCGTATCGCCGATCCGGGGTCACAAACCGGCAGTTACGGCCGTCTTGACGTGGCGGCGGACGGCACAGCCTCCTATCGTCTCGACAATGGCAATTCCGCCGTGCAGGCGCTGGGCACCGGACAAAACCAGCTTGAGCGTTTTACCGTGACGGTGAGCGATGGCGAAGCGAGCGTGGCCAACGAAATTACCATCGTGGTTCAGGGTCTCAACGACGCGCCAGTGGTGACAGCGGATATCGAAGCGATCAGCGAAGACACGACAGCCCCCTTGACGGGCAATGTGCTGGGTAACGACATCGATGTCGATGCCGACACGGTCTTGCAAGTCGGCGATCCGGGTAGCCGCATCGGCAGCTACGGTACCTTGAACCTGGCGGCTGATGGTCAGTACAGCTACACCCTGGCCGACACCAACGCGGTACAGTCGCTGGCTGCTGGCGAAGTGGCGCACGAGTCCTTCAGCTACACGGCCACCGACGGTTTGACCAGCACAGGCTCTACGCTTGACATCGCCGTGGTCGGCCAGAACGACGCTCCCATTGTGGCACGCCAGATCGGCGCGCAATCGGCGCAGAGCGGGCAGGCGTTCAGCTTCCAGTTCGATGCCGACGCCTTCATTGATGTCGACCATGGCGACACCTTGGCGTACTCGGCCACCCAGACCGATGGCTCAGCGCTACCGTCGTGGCTCCAGTTCGATGCAGCGACGCGCACCTTCAGCGGCACGCCCGCAGCGGAGGATGCCGGCAGCGTGAGCGTCGTCCTCACGGCGACCGATCATGCCGGCGCAGCGGTCAGCCAGGTGTTCTCGGTCACGGTCGCCGGCACCCAGATCGATCAGGCCCCGGTCACGGCTTTCGACGCGAACGCCGTTAGCGAAGACAGCGTCCTGGTCGCCTGGGGCAATGTGCTGGCCAACGACGTCGATCCGGAAGGCAAACCGCTGTCGGTCGTCAATGCGGGTGTGCGCAACGGCCAGTGGGGGCAACTGTGGCTCACCAGCTACGGCAGCTACCAGTACGCGCTCAACAACGCTTCCTCGGCGGTGCAGTCGCTAGCAGGCGGGCAGACGGTGTATGAGCACTTTGCCTACCAGGCAAGCGATGGCGTCAATAGCACCCCGGGGGAGCTGACGATCGCCATCACGGGTAAAAACGATGTGCCGCTGCTCAAGGAGCCCTTGGGCAACAAGAGCATCGCGCCCAATAACAACGTCTGCTGGAAAATCCCCTCCGGCTCCTTTATCGATATCGACCAGGGGGACCAGTTGAGCTATTCCGCCACCCTCTCCAATGGCAAGCCGCTGCCCAGCTGGCTCAAGTTCGATGCCGCCACCCAGATCTTCAGCGGCACCGCGCCGGCCTCGGCCCGCGGCCGCATCGATGTGCGCGTCACCGTGAGCGACGGTCATGGCGAGGATTCCACGGCTTCGGATGTCTTCTCGATCCGCTTTGGCAACCAGACGGTCGTGCCGACGGATCAGAAAGGCAACGAAGGCCTAGGCAACGGCGGGGACGCAGCGCCCCCCGGACACGAGTCCAATCTCAATGACGGGGCGGGGACTTCGCCCGGCCAGCCGGGGCGCAAGCATGGTGGTGAGGGTGAGGATGATCTCTTGGGGCGTTTCCTCGACAGCTTCAAGCGTGAAGGCAAGTCCCAACAGCCGGCGTGGCCTCTAATCGATCGTCGCTGGTTCGAGCCATGGGATAAGCCAGGCCAAGCCTCCGGGCAGACACCTCAGGGCCAGCTCACACACGATGTGGCGCGCCACTGGGCCGAACTGACGCATGCCCTGAACCGGCTCGATGCCGAACGCCAGAGCGCCCCTGCCTGGAGCCATGTCAATCAGGGGGCCGATCTCGCCGGCCTGGCTCCTTGGATGCACCGGGGTGAGCCTGGCATGCGCCACGGTGTGGATGCCGTGTCGCTGGCCGCGAGCGGCACCCATCTCAAAGGCTTCGTCGGCCTGCGCGAAGGGATGAGCACGCTCACATGCTGATGCAAAACACGAGGCCCCAACATGCGTGCGCTTGAGCACCTCATCCAGCCTGCCCACCAGGATCATCAGGCGTTCCTCCCGCCGCTGATTCGGTTGCAGCAGAGCGCGCCGCATCCGCAGGGGCGGCGGGTGTTGTGGATGCTGCTGGGACTACTGGCCTTCCTGTTGATCTGGGCCCTGTTCGGGCGGCTGGACATCGTAGCCGTGGCCGACGGTAAGCTCATACCGGCAAGCTACCTCAAGATCGTGCAACCTGCGGAGGCGGGCATCGTCAAGGAAATCCTGGTGCGCGAAGGCGAGGCGGTGCGCGCCGGACAAACCTTGATGCGCATGGATGCGCTTATCACCAATGCCGATCTCGATGCCATCACGACCGAATACGCCCGCAAGCGCCTGCAGCTTGCCCGCATCGATGCGGAACGGACTGGGCAAGCCTTCCGGCCGGCGATTGAGGCCCCCGTGGCGCTCGTGCGCGAAACCGCCGCCCACTACCGGGCCAATCGCGAAGCCCTGGCCGCGGCGCTGGCGGAAGAACGCAGCCGGCTTATCAAGGCAGAGCAGGAACTGGCGGCGGCCCGCCAGCAAAAAGCGCGGCTGGAGGCCGTGCTGCCCCACTACCGGGAACAGGACAAGGCCTACGAAAAACTGGTCAAGGACGGCTTTGCAAGCCCGCTGATGGGCTCGGACAAGCGCCGTGAGCGCATCGAGAAGGAACAGGAATTGGCCACCCAGGAACACCTGATCGCCTCCGCCCAGGCCAGCATCGACCAGTCGCTCAAGAAACTCGAGCAGATCGAGGCCGACTATATGCGGCAGCTGCATGCCGAGCGCGTTGAGGCGCAGGCGCAACTGGACAAACTGGCCAAGGAACTGGAGAAACAGCGGCACCGGCGCGAGCTTCTCGAACTCAAGGCGCCCCAGGACGGGGTGATCAAGGACTTGGCGACGCACACCTCCGGCACCGTGGTGCAGCCCGGCACCGTGCTGGCGACCCTCGTGCCGCGAGACGAAAAACTCAAGGCCGAAGTCTGGGTCTTAAACGAGGACATCGGCTTCGTGCGGGCGGGGCAACCGGTCAAGCTCAAGTTCGCGACTTACCCGTTCCAGAAGTACGGCATGGGACGCGGCACCGTCGAGCACGTGAGCGCCGATGCCCAAAGCGAAGAAGAAGCCCGCGACAGGGGCCTCCCAGGCGCCGGGCCGCGGCCGTTGCGCTACAAGGCGCTGGTGAGGCTCGATACAACCGCACTGGAAATGGATGGCGTGAAATACCCGCTGTCGGTGGGCATGCAAACCACGGCGGAAATCCTCTTGGGTGAGCGCACGGTGGCGGAATACCTGCTCTCGCCGGTGAAGAAGGCCTGGCACGAGGCAGGCCGGGAACGATGAAAGATGTCCCGCCGTGAAGCTTCCTGGCGCGGGAGATCCTGGCAGAGGGTCAGCTACGCCTACGCAGGTGGAAACGGGTCCCTGCGGCCCCGCGTTGCCGCCACTTTTCGAACGGCGGTGCACTCTCGCCTGCGAACGTCTCGCGCAACCCAGCTTCGCCTGGGGCCGTCCCATCCCGCGTCCTATTGCATTACATAGGTACGTGATACCTATCCGTCGTCCCCGCGAAAGCGCCGACCCAGCAAACCGGTCAAAACCCCCCTGCATGCCCGCTTTCGCGGGAATGACGGTCAAATTGCGCAGTCTGCCAGCCGCTTTCGTAAAGCCAGATAATGGCTAACCTGGACGGCGCAGTTCATATTGCAGCGCCAATCGGGAGCAGGGTTGCGAGCAACAATCTCCTGCCCGGAAACCCCAAGGTTACGAAGCGGCCTCGTGCACTTAAGGCAACCAGCAAGAGACGGAGAACGGCAAAACTGGCAAAAAAGCGAAAAACGCGCCTGCGGAAGTGGTGATGCTGGCGAGGACACTCCGCAAAGCTCTGTCAGCACTCGTGCTCACGCCAGACGTGTAAACGTAACTTCGCCGAACGCAAACAGCCCGAGCGCCAAAGGTACTGGACGAATACAGGCATTTGACGATTTTATAACCCGGTCGCTATAATCGCGGCCTTTTCTCGGTTTGCCGCCCATGAAGCACATCCGGGGAGCGCAGCGCGGAATCCGGCATCCCGGGCAGGTGCTGCATCTGCAGCTCGTTCTGCTTGTGCTCGTCACGGGAATCGCTTGGCAGCTCGAGGGGCCGGCGGCCGCCGAGGCAGCTTTTTGGGGTGTGCTGATCGCCCTCGCGAACACCGGTTTGCTGATGTGGCGCATGCGCCGGGGCGAGCAAGGGGCGGCAATGGCGTGCCGCCCGCTCGCGGGGGCTTACCGATCCAGTCTGGAGCGCTTCGCGCTGGTCGCCCTGCTGCTTGGCCTGGGGCTAGCCGGGATGGGCTTGGAACCCCTGGCGCTGACGGCGGGCTTCGTCGTGGGCCAACTGGGGTGGTTCATCGCCCCCCTGCTGCGAGGCGCGGATCCTGAGGGCTTGTGAAAAATGCCGTAGTCGCCTTCGCTACGGGTTTTTCACAAGCTCTGAGCAAAGAAACGAAAAATGTCATCAGAAAACCTGACCTCGTCCGACTACATCAAGCACCACTTGCAAAACCTCACCTTTGGCAAGCTCCCCGCCGGGACGGAGCGCGAGATCGATGGCCAGAAAGTGGTGTTGCAGCAGGACACTTGGACCTTCGCCCATTCGGCCGGGGAGGCCAAGCAAATGGGCTTCTGGGCGATCCATGTGGACTCCATGTTCTGGTCCGTCACACTGGGCTTGGTCTTCCTTTGGTTCTTCCGACGGGTCGCCCGGCAGGTGACTGCGGGCGTGCCCGGCCTTGCGCAGAATTTTGCTGAGTGGATCTGCGAGTTCGTCGATACCAACGTGCGCGGCTCCTTCGCCGGCAAGAACGACATGGTGGCGCCGCTAGCCATCACCATTTTCGCCTGGGTTTTCCTCCTCAATTTGATGGACCTGTTGCCGGTGGACTGGCTACCCTTCCTTGCGGGCCAGTTGGGCCACAGCCTGTTGGGCGTGGAGCCACACCACGTGTATTTCAAGGTTGTGCCCACCACGGATCCCAACATTACCTTCGGCCTGTCACTCGCGGTGTTCGTGCTGATGCTCTACTACAGCATCAAGATAAAGGGCGCCGGCGGCTTCCTTGGGGAGCTCACCCTGCACCCGTTCAGCTCCAAGAATCCCCTGCTGCAGGCGCTGTTCATTCCCATCAACTTCCTCCTCGAATTCGTGTCCCTGTTGGCCAAGCCCTTGTCGCTGTCGCTACGACTGTACGGCAACATGTACGCCGGCGAGATGATCTTCATCTTGATCGCGCTCATGTATGGCGGCTGGATCCTGGGCCTGTTCGGCGGCTTGCTGCAATTGGGCTGGGCCATCTTCCACATCCTGATCATCACGCTGCAGGCGTTCATCTTCATGACGCTCACCATCGTGTACATGGACATGGCGCACACGGTGCCCGAGCACCACTGAGACACCCGCAAAGGTTTTGGTTTGATTCTTTGATTCTGAAAACAGGAGAGTGCAATGACTGAAATCCAAGCAATGCTGATCATCGCCGGTGCCATCATGATGGGCCTGGGCGCCTTGGGTGCCGCCATCGGCATCGGTGTGCTGGGCGGCCGATTCCTGGAGGGCGCCGCGCGCCAACCCGAGCTCATCCCCATGTTGCGGACCCAGTTCTTCATCATGATGGGTCTGACCGACGCCGTGCCGATGATCGCCGTGGGTGTGTCGTTCTACGTCATCTTCGCCCTGGCTGGTTAAGCCTGTCTTTGACAGGCCCTCTCAAAGGGTAGACGCATGAACATCAATCTCACCTTGATTGGGCAGTCGATCACGTTCGCCGTGTTCGTCTGGTTCTGCATGAAGTACGTGTGGCCGCCCATCATGGCTGCCCTGGCCGAGCGCAAAAAGCTCATCGCCGACGGGCTGGCCGCCGGTGAACGCGGCAAGCACGAGCTGGAGCTTGCCTCCAAGCGCGCCGCCGACGTGCTGCGCGAGGCCAAGAGCCAAGCGGCGGAGGTCATTGCCCAGGCGGAAAAACGCGGCATCGAGATCGTCGAGGAAGCCAAGAACGCTGCCAAGGCCGAAGGCGACCGCATGATTGCCGCGGCGCGCGCCGAAATCGAACAGGAAGCCACCCGTGCCCGCGAGATGCTGCGGGAACAGGTGGCCGCTCTGGCCGTGGCGGGCGCCGAGCGCATCCTGCGTCGTGAGATCGACGCCAAGGCTCACGCCGACCTGCTCGAAGCCCTCAAGAAGGAACTCTGATGGCCGAACTCGTCACCATCGCGCGGCCCTATGCCGAGGCGGTGTTCCGCATCGCACGGGAAAGCCAGGCCTTTGCCGATTGGTCGCGCATGCTGAGCCTTTGCGCCACCGTCGCCAAAGACCCGCAGATGGCGGCCCTGATCCATGATCCGAATGTCCCGGCCGCCGAGCTGGCGCGCCTTTTCCTGGGCGTGTGCGGCTCCGAGCTCAACGATGCCGGCCGCAACTTCATCCAGCTCCTCAGCGACAACGACCGCCTAGCGTTGCTGCCTACTATCGCCGAGCTGTACGAAGCGCTGCGTCGCGAGCACGAGAACGAGCTGGAAGCGGTGATCACCTCGGCCTTTCCCCTCACCGAAACACAGGTGCAGGACCTCGTGGCGGCGCTCGAGAGGCGCTTCGCTTGCCGCGTCAAGGCTCGTACCCAAGTGGATCCCGACCTCATCGGCGGTGCCCGCATCACCGTGGGTGACGTGGTCATCGACGGCTCCGTCGCCGGCCAGCTCGCGAAAATGGCGTCCGCGCTCAAATCTTAGGAGTAGCTATGCAACTCAATCCCTCTGAAATCAGCGAACTGATCAAGAACAAGATCCAGGGCCTGGAAACCGGCGCGGACACACGTACCCAGGGCACGGTGGTGTCCGTCACCGACGGCATCGTGCGCATCCACGGCCTGTCCGACGTCATGGCCATGGAAATGCTGGAATTCCCTGGAGACACCTTTGGCCTTGCGCTCAACCTGGAGCGCGATTCGGTGGGTGCGGTGGTCCTCGGTGATTACGAACACATCACCGAGGGCGATACCGTCAAGTGCACCGGTCGTATTCTGGAAGTGCCGGTGGGGCCGGAACTGCTTGGTCGCGTGGTGGACGCCCTGGGCCGGCCCATCGACGGCAAGGGTCCTATCCATGCCAAGCTCACCTCGCCGGTGGAAAAGATCGCCCCCGGCGTGATCGCCCGCAAATCCGTCTCGCAGCCGGTGCAGACGGGCCTTAAGGCCATCGACTCCATGGTGCCCATCGGGCGCGGCCAACGGGAGCTGATCATCGGCGACCGCCAGACCGGCAAGACCGCCGTGGCGGTGGACGCCATCATCAACCAGAAAGGTCAGAACATGACCTGCATCTACGTGGCGATTGGCCAAAAGGCCTCCACCATTGCCAACGTGGTGCGCAAGCTGGAAGAGCATGGCGCCATGGAATACACCATCGTGGTGGCCGCCTCTGCTTCCGATTCGGCGGCGATGCAGTACATCGCCCCCTACGCCGGTTGTGCCATGGGCGAGTATTTCCGCGACCGTGGCCAGGACGCGCTAATCGTCTATGACGACCTCACCAAACAGGCCTGGGCCTATCGTCAGATCTCACTGCTGCTGCGTCGTCCGCCAGGTCGCGAGGCCTATCCCGGCGACGTCTTCTACCTGCACAGCCGGCTGCTGGAGCGTGCCGCGCGGGTAAACGAGGAGTACGTCGAGAAATTCACCAACGGCGAGGTGAAGGGCCGCACCGGCTCCCTCACCGCCCTGCCCATCATCGAGACGCAGGCCGGCGATGTGACCGCCTTCGTCCCCACCAACGTGATTTCCATCACTGATGGCCAGATCTTCCTGGAGACCGACCTGTTTAATGCCGGCATCCGTCCCGCCATGAATGCCGGTATCTCGGTGTCCCGTGTGGGGGGTGCCGCCCAGACCAAGGTGATCAAGAAGCTAGGGGGTGGCGTGCGTCTGGCGCTCGCCCAGTATCGCGAGCTGGCGGCCTTCGCTCAGTTTGCTTCCGACCTGGATGAGGCCACCCGCAAGCAGCTCGAGCGTGGCAAGCGCGTGACCGAACTCATGAAGCAGCCCCAGTTCAGCCCGATGAGCGTGGCGCAGATGGCGGTTTCGCTGTTCGCCGTCAACCGCGGTTATCTCGATGACGTGGACGTGAAGAAAGTGCTGGCCTTCGAGGCGGCGCTGCAGGCGCACATCAAGAGCAAGTATCCGCACATCCTCGAGAAGATCTCCGCCACCAACGATCTCGACGAGGCTACCGAGAAGGACCTCGCCGCTGCGGTCGAGGACTTCAAGAAGACGGGCACCTACTGAGGACGCATGCCAGGCCTTGCCTGCCTTCACTGCTTGAGGAAACACAATGGCTAGCAGCCGCGAGATTCGTGCCAAGATCAACAGCGTCAAGAACACGCGCAAGATCACCAAGGCCATGGAAATGGTGGCCGCCTCCAAGATGCGCAAGGCGCAAGAACGCATGCGCGCCGCGCGCCCCTACGGTGCCAAAATCCGCGCCGTGATGCGGCGCATGAGCTATGCCCGCACCGAGTATCGCCATCCCTTGCTGCAAAAGCGGGAACAGGTGAAGGCAGTGGGCTTGATCGTGGTCACCTCGGACAAGGGCCTGTGCGGCGGCCTCAACACCAACGTGCTGCGGGTCGCGCTGGCGAAGATGCGCGAATGGGACGGCCAGGGTAAGCGGGTGCAGGTATGCGCCATCGGCAACAAGGGCTTCGGCTTCATGCAGCGCATGAATGCCAATGTGGTGTCCTATCTCACCCATATGGGCGATACGCCCCACATGGACAAGCTCCTGCCGCCGGTGACGGTGATGCTGGACAAGTACATGGCGGGTGAGATCGATGAAATCCACCTCTGCTCCACGGTCTTCGTCAATACCATGAAGCAGGAGCCGGTGCTGCTTCAGCTCGCTCCCATCGTCGATCAGCCGGACCAGCTGTCGCGCATCGAGGGCGGCGAGGATCGCGGCATCTTCGAGCACCACTGGGATTATATCTACGAGCCCGAAGCCAAAGTGGTGATCGACACCCTGCTCAAGCGCTACGTGGAATACACCGTCTATCAGGCGGTGGCGGAACACATGGCCTCCGAGCAAAGCGCGCGCATGGTGGCGATGAAGGCCGCCAGCGACAATGCCGGCAACCTGATCGACGAACTCACCCTGGTGTACAACAAGACGCGCCAGGCGGCCATCACCAAGGAACTCTCGGAGATCGTCGGCGGCGCATCGGCGGTGTGACGCCACAGGCGATGGAACACGCAAACCGCCACGTGCGCTCTGCTCACCGCCGGGGCTTTGCAAGACGAAAGATTTTGAATCTGACTATCTAGGAAACGACCATGAGCCAAGGAACAATCGTTCAGTGTATCGGCGCGGTGATTGACGTACAGTTCGATCGCGCCTCGATGCCCAAGGTTTACGATGCGCTGAAAGTCGCTGGCACCGATCTCACCTTGGAGGTGCAGCAGCAGCTGGGTGACGGCGTGGTGCGCACCATCGCCTTGGGCTCCACGGATGGCCTGCGCCGCGGCCTCAAGGTGGAGTCCACCGGTGCCCCCATTTCGGTGCCCGTCGGGCCCAAGACTCTGGGCCGCATCATGGATGTGTTGGGCCGCCCCATCGACGAGAAAGGCCCGATCGGTGCGGAGCAGACTGCCTCCATCCACCGCCATGCACCCAAGTTCGACGAGTTGGCCGCCTCACGCGAGCTGTTGGAAACCGGCATCAAGGTGATCGACCTGATTTGCCCCTTTGCCAAGGGGGGCAAGGTCGGTCTGTTCGGTGGCGCTGGCGTGGGCAAGACCGTGAACATGATGGAGCTGATCCGCAACATCGCCGTGGAGCACTCCGGTTACTCCGTATTCGCCGGCGTGGGCGAGCGCACCCGCGAGGGCAACGACTTCTACCACGAGATGAAGGAAGGCGGGGTGCTGGACAAGGTGGCCCTGGTCTATGGCCAGATGAACGAGCCGCCCGGCAACCGCCTGCGGGTCGCGCTTACGGGGCTGACCATGGCCGAATACTTCCGCGACGAAGGCCGCGACGTGCTCTTGTTCATCGACAACATCTATCGTTACACCCTGGCCGGTACCGAGGTGTCGGCCCTGCTGGGCCGCATGCCTTCCGCAGTGGGTTACCAGCCGACGCTGGCGGAAGAAATGGGCAAGCTGCAGGAGCGCATCACCTCCACCAAGGTGGGTTCCATCACCTCCATCCAGGCGGTGTACGTGCCGGCGGACGACCTGACCGACCCTTCGCCTGCCACCACCTTCGGCCACCTGGACGCGACCGTGGTGCTCTCCCGCGACATCGCCGCCCTGGGCATTTATCCCGCCGTGGATCCGCTTGATTCCACCTCGCGCCAGCTCGACCCGCTGGTGGTGGGGGAGGAGCATTACACCGTGGCGCGGCAGGTGCAGGCCACGCTGCAGCGCTACAAGGAACTGCGTGACATCATCGCCATCCTGGGCATGGACGAACTATCGCCAGAAGACAAGCTGGTGGTGGCCCGCGCCCGCAAGATTCAGCGCTTCCTGTCCCAGCCCTTCTTCGTGGCGGAGGTGTTCACCGGCCAGCCTGGCAAGTACGTGCCTCTCAAGGAGACGATCAAGGGCTTCAAGGCCATCGTAAACGGCGAATACGATCACTTGCCGGAACAGGCCTTCTATATGGTGGGCACCATCGAGGAAGCCGTCGAAAAGGCGAAGACCATCCAGTAAGGCGCAAGGCGGCGTCGCCGCTGGCGCCTTGCCGCCTGCGCCCCACACGGTAAGACCCGACGGGAAGACAAAGGTATGGCAATGACGATACATGTGGATGTGGTGAGCGCGGAGCAGCTGCTCTACTCTGGTCCGGCCGAGTTCGTGATTCTCCCCGGAGAAGCGGGCGAGCTGGGCGTCTATCCTCGCCACGCGCCCCTAGTCACCCGGCTCAAGCCCGGTTCGGTGCGGGTGAAGGTGCCGGATAGGGAAGAGGAAGAGCTGATTTGGGTCAACGGCGGCCTCCTGGAAGTGCAGCCCGACGTGGTGACGGTGCTCTCGGACAGCGCCGTGCGCGGCAAAGATCTGGACGAAGCCAAGGCCCTGGAAGCCAAGCGCGCTGCGGAGGAAGCCATGAAGAACCGTACCGGGGCCATGGAGATCGCCAAGGCCCAGGCCGAGTTGGCCGAGGCCGTGGCGCAACTGGCGGCCATCCAGCGGTTGCGCAAGATCAAATAGCGCTTCCCTCGCTGCATCAGGGCGGCTTTGCCCGCCTTTTTTACGTTCCGCGTCTTGCGTCCGCAAGCCAGCGTTTATAATCGGCCTGGTTCCTTTTCTGGCCGCTTTGATGAGCTTTCCCGTCAACGTCGTCGTGCTCGCCGCAGGCAAGGGCACGCGCATGTATTCCGACCGCCCAAAGGTACTGCACCCGCTGGCGGGCCGCCCCTTGCTTCAGCATGTGCTGGACACCGCGCGCCGCCTGGCGCCTGCACGCCTGTGCGTGGTCTATGGCTACGGCGGCGAGGCCGTGCCGGCCGCCCTCCCCGCTTCGGACATTCATTGGGTACGCCAAGCGGAGCAGCTGGGCACTGGGCATGCCGTGGCCCAGGCCCTGCCCCATCTGGTGCAAGAAGGCATCACGCTGGTGCTCTATGGCGATGTGCCGCTGACCCCGGATACGACCTTGAGGCGGCTGCTGGAGCGCGCCGGGCCCGAGCGGCTGGCGCTGCTTACCGCCCATTTCCAGGATCCCACCGGCTATGGCCGCATCGTGCGCGATGGCGACGGTCGGGTGCTGCGCATCGTCGAACAGAAGGACGCCAGCCCCCGCGAGAAGGCTATTACCGAGATCAACACCGGCATCCTGGCCGCCCCCACGGTCCGACTAGGCGACTGGCTTGGCCGCCTGTCCAACGCCAATGCCCAGCGTGAGTACTATCTTACGGACATCGTCGCCATGGCGGTGGCCGAAGGTCTGCCCATCGAGACCGTGCATCCCCATCACGAATGGGAGGTGCTGGGCATCAATAGCAAGCTGCAGCTCGGGCAACTGGAGCGCATCTACCAGCGCAATCTGGCGCGGGCCCTGGCGGGTGCGGGCACCCACATCCTCGACGTGGACCGCATCGACGTCCGCGGTGAGCTCACCTGCGGTCGGGATGTCGTCATCGATGTCAACTGCGTGTTCGAAGGCCGCGTGCACCTGGGTGACCGCGTGCAGGTGGGTCCCCATTGCGTGCTAAAAGACGTGCTCGTCGCCGAAGACACGCAAATTCAGGCTTTTAGCCACATCGACGGCGCCCAGCTCGGCCCTGCGTGCCGAATTGGCCCCTTCGCCCGCATCCGCCCTGGCACGAGTCTCGCTAACCACGTCCACGTCGGCAATTTCGTGGAAATCAAAGCCAGCGAGATCGGCGAGGGCAGCAAGGTGAACCACTTAAGCTACGTGGGCGATGCGAGCGTAGGCCGGCGGGTGAACATTGGTGCCGGCACCATCACATGCAATTACGATGGCGCCAACAAGCATCGCACTGTGATCGAAGATGATGCCTTCATCGGTTCCGATAGCCAACTTGTGGCGCCAGTGACCGTGGGCGCGGGCGCGACCCTAGGCGCTGGCACCACGCTCACGCGCGATGCCCCCGCGGGCAAGCTCACCTTGTCGCGCGTGAGACAGACCACCGTCGATGGCTGGCAGCGGCCGGTGAAGAAGAAATGAAGCGACAGACGGGGCGCTCATCGGGCCCCGAGGGAGACCCTCCATGTGCGGCATCGTAGGGGCCATTGCCCGGCGCAACGTCGTTCCCCTGCTCATCGATGGCCTGCGCCGTTTGGAATATCGGGGCTACGACTCTGCCGGTGTGGCTGTCATCGACGGCGGCATCCGCCGCGTGCGCCGCGTGGGGCGCGTGGCAGAACTGGAAGCCGCCGCGCGGGAGCTGAAGCTCGCCGGCGAAATCGGCATCGGCCACACCCGCTGGGCTACCCACGGGGGTGTCACCGAGCCGAATGCCCATCCCCACGTCTCGCGCGATCTGATCGCGGTGGTGCACAACGGCATCATCGAAAATCACGAAGCCAAGCGCGAAGCGTTGCGCCTGCTCGGCTACGAATTCGAATCCCAGACCGACACCGAAGTCATCGCCCATCTGGTGCACTACCACTATCAGCGGCAGCACGATCTCTACGCTGCAGTCCGCGCCGCTGTGGAAGAGCTGGTCGGGGCCTATGCCATTGCCGTGGTGGCCTTGGACGAGCCGGATGAAATGGTGGTGGCGCGCATGGGCTGCCCGCTCTTAATCGGCCTGGGCGATGGCGAGAACTTCATTGCCTCTGATGTTTCTGCCGTGCTAGCCAGCACGCGGCGGGTGATCTACCTGGAGGAGGGGGATGTGGCCATCGTGCGTCGCGACGGGGTGGAAGTCCATGATCGCGCCGGCCGCCTGGTAAAGCCACGCATCCACTTGAGCGACGTCTCGCTCGCTTCTCTGGAGCTTGGGCCCTACAGCCACTTCATGCAGAAGGAGATCCACGAGCAGCCGCAGGCGCTGGCCGATACCATCGAGCCGGTGCTTCAGCACGGCTTCGTGCCCGAGCTGTACGGTGTGCCCGCGGCGGCTTTGCTGTCGCAGGCGAGAAGCGTACAGGTCTTGGCCTGCGGCACCAGTTTCTACGCGGGCTTGGTGGCGCGTTACTGGCTGGAGGCCATCGCCGGCCTGCCGTGTGCGGTGGACATCGCCAGCGAATACCGCTATCGCCCCGTGGTGGCGCGGCCCGACCAGTTGGTTGTGACCATCTCCCAGTCCGGCGAGACACTGGACACGCTGGAGGCCTTGAAATACGCCAAATCCCTGGGCCAGGAACTCACCCTTTCCATCTGCAACGTCCAGGAAAGCGCCATACCCCGTGCGTCCCGGCTGGTGTTTTACACTCGCGCCGGGGCGGAGATCGGTGTGGCCTCCACCAAGGCGTTCACTACGCAACTCATCGCCCTGTTCGTGCTCACCGCAACATTGGCCAAACTAAATGGTCGCCTGTCGGCCGAGCAGGAGGCCGCTTACCTGGAAGCGCTGCGCCAGTTGCCAGGCAGCGTCCAGCACGCCCTCAACCTGGAGCCGCAGATCCAAGTCTGGGCGGAGCGCTTCGCCAGCAAGCAACATGCGCTGTTCCTTGGTCGCGGGTTGCACTATCCCATCGCCCTCGAAGGCGCCCTCAAGCTCAAAGAAATCTCCTACATCCACGCCGAGGCCTACCCTGCGGGCGAGCTCAAGCATGGCCCATTAGCGCTGGTAGACGCTGACATGCCAGTCGTGGTGATCGCCCCCAACGATGCCCTGCTGGAGAAGCTCAAGTCCAACATGCAGGAGGTCCGTGCCCGCGGCGGCGAGCTTTATGTGTTCGCCGATCTGGACAGCCATTTCACCGAGTCCGAGGGGGTGCACGTGATCCGCACGCCGCGTCATGCCGGCATGCTCTCCCCGGTGGTGCATGCCATTCCGGTGCAACTGCTCGCTTACCACGCCGCTCTGCAGAAAGGCACCGACGTGGACAAGCCACGCAACCTGGCGAAATCCGTCACCGTGGAATGAGCACGGCTGTCGCGCCACGCGTTCTGAGGAGTACAATGGCCCCGCTGCGGGGCGCTCCGCGGCATCGAGATGAACGAGAACACTGACCCCATCCTGCAAAGGAGAAAAATGAATCTCAAGACGCTTTCGCTGAAAGAGCTCAAATCGCTCAAGGGTCGTGTGGAGAAGGAAATCGCACGCCGTGCCACCGCCGAGAAGAAAAAGGCGCTCAAGGAACTGGCCGCCATCGCAGCGGCAAGGGGGTTTGAACTGGAGGAGCTCTTGGGCACCCGGCGTGGCCGCGCCAAGCCCGTGCGGCGTCGGGCGCCTGTGCGCACCAAGGGCCCGGCGAAATACCGCAACCCGGACAATCCCCAGCAAACCTGGAGTGGGCGCGGCCGCAAGCCGCAGTGGGTGCAGGCCTGGCTTGCTGCCGGAAAGTCTCTGGACGCCCTCAAGCTCTGAGCGCCACCCGCAGCCGTGGCTCGTGGCGATAAAGTGCGTATTCGGTCGGTGCGTGGCACCTTCCGTGGACCCCGCGCAAGGGCGGCCCGGAAAACGGCCCTGGACTTGCTCTACTGCGCGGGCGAGAGCAGGGGCGGTCAGACTGGAAGCCCGCTTCCGCGGCCGCAGCCTGTAAACTGCTGTTGCCACGCTTGCTAGAGGGTTCGGCGCAGGAGGGGATTCTTGGCGGTCATCGCCGTATTCAACCAGAAGGGGGGCGTGGGCAAGACCACGACCACCCTCAATGTCGCAGCCGCCCTCGCGCGCATGGGCAAGGACCCCATCGCCATCGATCTCGACCCCCAAGCTCATCTCACCCTGTCCGTGGGGCTTGCCCAGATCACTGGTGCCGATTCTGTTGCGGCTTTCTTCCGCGAGGAAAAAGTGCTGGCCCAGCTCACCCGCGAGCTACCCAACGGCGTGCGCATCATTCCCGCCCACATGGAGCTATCCAAGATCGAGGCGCTTAATGGGCGTAGCGCCAGCGCCGCGCGCCGACTCAAAGCGGGACTCGAGGAGGAGCTCGCGCGCGAGGGCGTGCCCATTCTGATCGACTGCTGTCCCATGCTGGGTGTGCTGTCCCTGAATGCCATCCTCGCCGCGGACCGGGTGCTGGTACCGGTGTCGGCAGATTTCCTGTCCTTCCAGGGGGTGCGCAAGCTGGATCTTGCCCTGCGTGCGCTGGAAGGTCCCTTGGGGCGGCGCATCGAAAAGCGCATCGTCCTGACGCGCTTCGACGCGCGGCGCAAGCTGGCTTTCGAGATCCATGAGAAGCTGCGCGAGCGTTTCGGCGATGAGGTGTGCGAGACCCGCGTAGTGGAAAACGTCGCACTCGCCACGAGCCCCACGGTCGGTAAAGACGTGCTGGCTTTTCAGCCCGGAAGCCCAGGCGCGCGCGACTACATGCGCCTCACCCTGGAGTTATGGGACAGGGGTTTCTTCACTTAAGCCGGTGCGCCGCCCCGAGCCTCAGATGGGGCAGATCATCTCGCCCAGCTTCTGGGTTAAGCGCAGGTTTTCCCGATAGTCCACGGGGCAGTCGATGATTGCTACGGTATCGCACGCGAGCGCCTCGCGCAGCACGGGCAGCAACTCCTCTGTGCGCGAGATGCGAAAACCGCGCGCGCCGAAGGCTTGCGCATATTTCACGAAATCCGGATTGGTGAAGCGCACGTGGGCACTGCGCCCGAACTGGATCTGCTGTTTCCACTCGATGAGGCCATAGGCCTGGTCGTTCCAGATCAGGATCACCAGCGGCAGGGCCAGGCGCATGGCGGTCTCGATTTCCTGGGAATTCATCAGGAAGCCGGCATCCCCCGTCACAGCCACCACCTTGCGCTGCGGGAAGTTGAGCTTGGCCGCCACTGCACCGGGCACGGCGATACCCATGCTGGCGAAACCGTTGGAGATGACGCAGGTATTGGGTCGTTCGCAGGGATACATGCGCGCCATCCACAGCTTGTGGGCGCCCACGTCGCAGATCACGATATCTTCCGGCGCCAAGGCCCGGCGCAGGTCGGCGACGATGCGCTGAGGCTTGACCGGAAACTCTACGTCGTCGTCATCGGCATGCAGCTCGCGCAGGATGGCCTCATGCAGGCGCTCATGCAGCGCGCCGTGATAGGGCCGGGCCAGTCCCGCCACGGCGGCCAAGGTGGCGCGGAAGTCTCCCAGCGCGCCGTCGGTCACCTGATAGAAGGCGTCCACCTCCGCGGGGTGGGTGTCGAGGTGGATGATCTTTCGGTCGCCGGAACGGTGCCATAAGCGGGGTGGATATTCCACCAGGTCATAGCCCACACAAATGATCACGTCGGCCCGATCGAAGCCGCAGGAAACGTAATCGTGGGCCTGTAGCCCCACTGTTCCCAGGGACAGCCGATGGGAATCTGGGATGGCGCCCTTCGCCATGAAGGTGGTGACCACCGGAATGTTCAACTTCTCCGCGAAGGCCACCAGCGCGTCGCAGCAACGCGCGCGTACCACGCCATTGCCGGCGAGGATCAAGGGGAATTGGGCCTGGCTGATCACTTCGGCCACCGCCGCCACCCGTTCCGGTGCGGGATGGGGCAGCGTCACCGGCACCGGCCGCAGCGGTTGCGCCTCCAGGTCTGCGATGTGGGCGATGTTTTCCGGGAACTCGATGAAGCAAGCGCCCTGCTTGGCGCTGCTCGCGGTCTTGAAAGCCTTGCGCACGACTTCCGGGATGATCTCCGGATTGAGGATTTGGGTGGCGTACTTGGTGATGGGCTGGAACAGATTGACCAGGTCCAACACCTGGTGGGACTCCTTGTGCAGGCGGCTGGTGGCTGCCTGTCCCGCGATGGCCACCACTGGGGCGTGGTCCAGATTGGCATCTGCCACACCGGTGACCAGATTGGTGGCGCCGGGGCCGAGGGTGGACAAACACACGCCCGGCCGCCCGGTCAGGCGCCCCTCCACGTCTGCCATGAAGGCTGCTCCTTGCTCGTGACGGGTGGTGATGAAACGAATGGACGAGCCCAGCAGGGCATCCATCACGTCGAGGTTCTCCTCCCCGGGCACGCCGTAGATGAAGCGAACGCCCTCCTCCTCCAGGCAGCGTACCAGCAGCTCCGCCGCTTTCATGGTTTAGCCTCCTTTCGCACCTGACCGAGCATAGCACCGCGGCGGTCGGGCCTGAGGCAAAAAAAAGCCCCGATGGGAGTCGGGGCGGAAAGCACTAGTTGAACAGAAACAAGCATCACACTTGCGCTGCCAATATAACACAAAAACCACGGATGTCTAGTCTTTTCCGACCACGCCGGCGGGGGCCAGAGGGCCCGCCGCCCCGGGCCTTCGGCCCGTCGGCCGGGGAAGGTGCGCCAGGGAAGCGCGCATGGCCGCTGGCGCACGGGGTGAGGTGAGCCAATAGGGCTGGCGCCGCGGCGCCAGCCGGCGCATCCGGAGGGATGGGTCAACTCGGCGGTTTGCCGCCTTCGCGGCGGCGCACGAGGCCCTGCTCCAGGGCCAGGGTGGCCACCTGCACCCGGTTGGCCAGGCCCAGCTTGTCCAGGATGCTGCGCAGATGGTTGCGCACGGTGTTTTCTGACAGGCCCAGCGCCTCGCCGATGGCGCGGTTGCTCATGCCGCGCGCGACATAGGTGACAATTTCCAGCTCGCGCTGGGAGAGCTTGTCGAATACTTTCTGGGTCAGTTCGCCGCGCGCCATTTTTTGCATGATGTGGGCGGGCAGCATGCTGTGACCGGCATGCACGGAGCGGATGGCTTGCAGGATCTGCTCCGGTTCGCTGGATTTGAGGATGTAGCCATCGACGCCCCGCTCAATGGCGTCACGGATCTCGTGATCTTCGTCGGCGATGGTGAGCATTACCACGCGCAGGCCAGCCCGCTTGAACTCGCTCACCAGGGAGAGGCCATCGCCATCGGGCAGTCCGCGGTCAAGCAAGGCCACGTCCGCCTGGCCGCCCTGTTCCAGCCACTGGCGCGCATCGGCCAGGGTGGCGAATTGTCCGGTGATGGCCACGTCGGGCTGGTTGGCGAATAGATGCTCCAGGCCCTTGCGGAACAGGGGATGGTCGTCTACCAGGATCACGCGGATGGTCATGGGGCGCGCCTCAGAGCCATCTCATCGCTGCGCCGCGTGTTGTCGCCAGGCGAGAGCGATGAGTTCGTTGAGCACCGGAAAGAGTTTCTCGTGACTGCCCGTCATGCTGCTGGAAGTGCGGTATTTTCCGTCCACGATCATGCTAGGCACGCCCTCGATGCCGTAAGCGCTGGTGAGGTCCCGCGCCTGCTGTACCTTGGCCTGCACGCCGAAGGCGTCGTAGGCGGCGCCGAATTTCGCAGCATCGATCCCCCTTTGGGCCACGAAACGCAGCAGTGTGTCCCGATTGTTGAGGTTGATGCCCTGCAGGTGGATGGCGTTGAACAGGTCACCGTGGAGCTTTTCCACCACGCCGAGCGCTTCCGCGGCGAAGTAGGCCTTGGCCAACGGCACCCACGCGTCATTGAATATGGCAGGCAGGCGCCGAAAGTAGGCATGACGCGGGAGAGTTTTAAGCCAGCGGTTGATTAGCGGCTCCAGCTCGAAGCAGTGGGGGCAGCCGTAAAAGAAGAACTCCAGCACTTCCACCCGCTTCGGGTCCAGGGTGGGCTGGGGGAATTCCACCAATGCATAGTCACGTCCTGCCACCAAGGTGGCGCGCGCAACGCCGGCAGGAAGACAAGCAAGCGCCGCAGAAGCGGCGGCGAGGTTCAAGAATTGGCGGCGATCGGTCATGGCGGGCTCGGCTCCTCGGGGGGTCGAATCTGAAACGGGGGATTAGCGGGCCACTGCTTCCTTCACCTTCACCAAGGTGGCCTGGATGCCATTTTGCGCCAGGGTGGCTCGCACCTGGGACATTTCGTCCAGGCTGGTAAAGGGCCCGATGCGTACCCGATGCCACACGCCTTTGTCGGGCAGTTCGGTGCTCTGTACCGTGGCCTCCACGCCCATCAGGGCAAGACGCGCCTTGAGGTTATCGGCATCGCTCTGGTTCTGGAAGGCACCGGCCTGCAGGAAGAGCTGCTCCTGGGTGCCGGGTACGGGTTGTTTCCCCTCCTGGTCGGTCACCGGTTCTTCCGTGCCGGGCAGGATGTTGTAGAAATCGAACCGGGGTTTGCGGTTGTCCGCATCGGCCTTGGTTTGGGCCTCTGCTGGGGGCTTGGCCGGTTCCGGTTTGGCGGCGGGGGGCGCTTCCGGCTGGCGGAAGCCGCGCGTGAGCGATGGCACATACCAGGCCACGGCGATGGCGGCACCCAGGCCGATAAAGATGCCGATCAGGATGCCAGTCAGCATCGGGTTGCCCGCGCCGGAGCGGGGCGCGCTGCGGGGTTTGTAATCTTTGTTCATGGCTCGTCGAATTTCCTCAGAAGGGGTGGACGGCTCACATCTTTGCCGGCGCCGACACACCCAGCAGTCCAAGCCCATTGGCGAAAACCTGGCGTGCCGCGGCCACCAGGGCGAGGCGTGCGAGCCGAACCGCTTCGTCTTCGACCAGGAACTGTTCGGCATTGTAGTAGGTGTGGAAATCGCCTGCGAGATCGCGCAGATAGTAGGCGATGTGATGGGGAGCAAGCTCGCGCGCAGCAGTTTCCACCGTTTCCGGATAAGCGTCCAGCCGTTTGGCGAGTGCCAACTCGTGGGTGCTTGTCAGCCGTGAGACGTCGGCATCGCTAAGCAGCGCCAGATCGCCTCCCCAGCGAGTGAGCACGCTCACCGCGCGGGCGTGGGCGTACTGGATGTAATAGACGGGGTTTTCGTTGCTCTGCGCCTTGGCGAGCTCCAGATCGAAATCCAGATGCTGGTCCGACTTGCGCAGCACGTAGAAGAACCGCGCGGCATCATTGCCCACTTCGTTGCGCAGTTGGCGCAGCGTGACGAATTCGCCCGCGCGGGTGGACATGGGCACCCTCTCTTTGCCGCGATAGAGCACCGCGAACTGTACCAGGGCCACGGTGAGGCGTTCGGCATCCAACCCGAGCGCGGTTAGCGCGCCCTTCACTCGCGCCACATAGCCGTGATGGTCGGCGCCCCAGACGTCTATCACGCGATCGAAGCCGCGCTCGAACTTATTGAGGTGGTAGGCGATGTCGGACGCGAAATAGGTGTACTGGCCATTTTCCCGCTGCACCACGCGGTCCTTCTCGTCGCCGAAGGCGGTGGAACGGAACCACAGCGCACCGTCCTGACGGTAGAGATGGCCCCGGCTTTGCAAAAGCTCGATGGCGCGCGCTACCAGGCCACTTTCATAAAGAGATTTCTCCGAGAACCAGTTGTCGAACACCACCCCAAACTCGGTGAGATCGTTACGGCAGTCACCCAGCTGCTCGGTGAGAGCCAGGTCGTGCACGTAGGCATAATCCTCGCCCAAAAGCTTTTTGGCGTTAGCGATCAGTTGATCCAGATGGCCCTCCGGATCCGCTTCCGCCGAGGGGGCGCCGTCCAGCACGTGCCAGGGCTCGTGCACGTAACGGTCGCCATGCTGGGCGTAGATCACGCGCGCCATGTCGCGCACGTATTCACCCTGGTAGGCATTTGGCGGAAACGGAACGTTGATACCGTTGAGCTCCAGATAGCGTAGCCAAGTGGAGAGCGCCAAGATGTCCATCTGCCGGCCCGCGTCGTTCACGTAAAACTCTCGGGTTACGTCATAGCCCGCGGCGGCGAGCACGTTGGCGAGCGATGCGCCATAGGCGGCGCCCCGCCCATGACCCACGTGCAGGGGACCGGTGGGATTGGCCGAGACGAATTCCACCTGCACCTTGATCCCCTTGGGCTGGGCCCGGCCGAAAGCTTCGCCCCGCGCCAGGATCAGCGGCACGATGCGCTGCTTGGCGGCCTGGTTGAAAAAGAAATTGATGAAACCTGCGCCGGCGATTTCCACCTTCTCCAGCCAGGGCGATAAGGGCAGCGCATCGACGATGTCGCGCGCCACCTCACGCGGATTACGCGCCAGCACCTTCGCGAGCTGCATGGCCACATTGCAGGCGAAGTCTCCGTGGGTGGCCTGGCGCGTGGGCAGGACTTCGATGCCCACGGGCGTGTCGGATGCGACCACCCGTAGCGCATCGGACAACAGGTCAACGAGATGGGATTTGAGATGGGACATGGTGGAATAGGAAAAAGGCGATTATACCGCCGGCAGGGTGAATTCAGGGTTCCAGGGGGTCCACGTCCAGCGCCCAGCGCACGTTGCGCACCTGGTGCCTCCTGAGTACTGGCAGCCAGGTGGAAAGGAATTGCTTGAGCAGACCGCGCGAAGCGGATTCCACCAAGAGCTGGGCCCGTTCCTTGCCGGCCAACCGCGGCAGCAGCGCCGGCACCGGGTCGTACACCTCCACCCCCGGCAGCCGTGGTGCCAGCGCTTGGGCCTTACGCAGGAAATCCAGGGTGGATTCCATGCGGTGGGCCTCGGCGCGTAGCAGCGCTTGGAAGGTGAAGGGCGGCAGGCCCAAGGCTTCGCGCTCGGCGAGCAGGGTATTGGCGAATTCCCGGTAATTGCCATGAGCCAGCGCGGCGAACAGGGGATGGCCGGGAAAGGCGGTCTGGATCAGCACCTCGCCATGGGCGCAGGCGCGGCCGGCGCGGCCTGATACCTGCAGAAGTTGCGCGAACAAACGCTCGGATGCGCGGAAGTCGGCGCTATACAGGCCGCTGTCGGCATTCACGATGCCCACCAAGGTCAGCCGTGGGAAGTCGTGGCCCTTGGTGAGCATCTGGGTGCCCACCAGGACGTCTACCTCTCCTGCCTGCACCTGGCGCAACATTTCCGGCAGGGCGTCGCGCCGCCGGGTGCTGTCGCGGTCCACGCGCAGGATGCGCGCTTGCGGCAGAAAACGTTGTAGGGCCCGCTCCAGCCGCTGGGTCCCTTGCCCCAGTGGCGTGAGTTCGAAAGCGCCGCAGGCCGGACACTGGCGCGGGATGACTGCCCCGTGGCCGCAATGATGGCAACGCAGGCGCTTTTCCCTCAGGTGCACCACCAGCTTCGCCGCGCAGCGGGGGCAGCCGGCGAGCCAACCGCAGGCGGGGCAGGCGAGTGCCGGCGCAAAGCCGCGGCGATTGACAAATACCAAGCTTTGCTCGCCCCGTTTGAGGCGCTCTTTGAGCGCACGCACCAGGGGCGCGGTCAGACCGTCCGTCACCGGCTCCCGCCGCAAATCGATCAAGGTCAGGCGCGGCGCACGGGCCGCTTGCACGGCGCGCGTGGACAGGGTGAGTAGGCGATAGCGGCCGTTCACGGCGTTGTGCCAGCTTTCCAGCGACGGGGTGGCCGACCCCAGGACGATGGGCACCTCGCGTTGCTGGGCACGGACCACGGCCAGGTCGCGGGCGCTGTAGCGCAGGCCGTCTTGCTGCTTGAAGGAAGCATCGTGTTCCTCGTCCACGACGATCAGCCCCAGCTTGGGCAGGGGCGCGAACACCGCCAGCCGCGTGCCGAGCACGATGTCGGCGCGGCCTTCCGCTGCCAGCAGCCAGTGCCGCAGCCGCTCGCCTTCCGCCAGGTGGCTGTGCAGGCTGACGATGACGGCCTCGGGAAAGCGACTCCGAAAGCGTGCCTCGGTCTGGGGCGTGAGATTGATCTCGGGCACGAGCAGCAATGCCTGCCTGCCCTGCGCGAGGGCGTCGGCGATGAGGTGAGCATAGACCTCGGTTTTGCCGCTTCCCGTCACGCCCAGCAGCAACCACGGGACGAAGCCCGCGCCACCGGCACGCACCGCATCTAGCGCCGCCTGCTGTTCCCTAGTGAGGGGCGGTGGGGTATCGGGGCGGTAGGGGCGCGGCGGGGCTTGCACCCGCAAGGGGGCATTGGCCCGTTCCACCCAGCCCCGGGCAAGAAAGTCGCGGATCACCTGTGGGGCGCTGGGGGACAGGGCGAGCAAGGCTTCCCGGCTCAAGTTGCCTTCAACCCGGAGGGCGGCGAGTAGCCGGCGGCGCAGTGCGGCGCGGGGCGGCAGGGTGGCCGGGTCCACCGCCCACCCCGCCTCGGTGAGACGCCAAAGGGGTTCGGTCAACCGCACTGGCGAGCTGCGGCGCAGACGCTGAGGCAGCAAGGTGGCCAGCACCTGGCCGAGGGGATGGTGGTAATAGTCGGAACAGAACGCCGCCAGGGCCAGCACGTCCCCGGGCAGGGGCGGCAGGTCGCGCAGGATGCGGCTCACGGGTTTCAGGCGCACGCCTTCGACGCTGGCCTTTTCGGCCAGCGCCACGATCACCCCCACCAGGGTGCGGCGACCGAAAGGCACGACTGCCAGGCGACCCACGTCCCCGGGCTCGGCACTCGGGGCGAGATAGTCGAAGGGGGCAAAAACGGGAACGTCGAGGGCGACGCGGACAATGGGCATCGGATTCGGCTGGACGGGAAGGCCATATTCTAGCGGGGCCGCGGTCTGTGGATAACTTTGTGCATAGTCTTGCCTGCTGGAGCGCAAAAGCATTCCCTCGTCAAGCATGATCTGCGCCAGCAGCCATGCCGTGGACACAAAAAAGTTACACATCAGTACCTTGCGGCATGGTCTTGATAAAGCCCCTCGGAACCTAGGCCCATTGGGCGCGGTCGAGGGACCTGTGCATAAGTAAAGACTGGAACGTCCGCCCAACCCGTTTGCGGGCGTTGCTCAGGCCTTTACGTGGTAGTCGAAACGGGCTATAAGGGTCTATTTTCCTCGCCGCCAGCCGTGCCTGCCCCCACCGCCCTGCTGTCCCGCCTTCGCCTCGTTCAGGAAGCCTGGCGGCGCTATCGCGATGTTCCCAGCCTGGAACGCTTCGTGGAACTCGCGGTGGGGGTCAACAGTTTCGCCGAATTCCTGCGCCACAGCCAGGCAACCGCCCTCTGCCATGCCGCCCACGAGCTGGAACAGGCGGTACTTGCCTTATTCGACCCGGGGGTCGCCCATCCCTTGCCGGAGACGGCCATGACCGAGCTTGCGCGGCATCTGGCCGCCCTGACCGCGCAAGTGGAAGCCCAGGTCAAGGCGGCGGCCGGACGGCCGGAGCGCCGCCAGGGGCTCACCAGTGGGGATGTCCCCGCAGCGGCGCCCCAAGACTGGCTGATTGGCCACGCGTCGGAACGCTGGTGCGCGTTGATGGAGCAGCTCGCCCATTTCGGCAGCCCCCTGCGTTTCCTACGCTGGGACGATGACCTGCCGGAGACGGGGGCATCCCTCCTGCTTGTGGACTTGCGTAGCCTGCCCCTGCCGGAATGGCGCGCGCGCCTGGCGCAGCTGCGGGCGAGCCAGCCGGGAAGCCGGATCCTCTGCCTGGAGGTGCGCTCCGATTTCGAAGAACTGCACGCAGCCCTGGCGGGCGGCGCCGATCATTGCTTGCTGGAAGGCACGCCGCTCTATGTCCTCGTGGAGCGCATCCTGGAGCTACGCCAACGGGAGGAGCCGGAAGCCGGGCGTGTGCTGATAGTCGAGGACTCCCGGACCGCGGGTGAGCTCATCCGCCGCACCCTGGCGGAAAACGCGATCGCCTGCGAGATCGTGCAGGATCCACGCGAGACCTTGCCCGCCCTCAGGCGCTTCAATCCGGACCTGGTGCTGATGGACATGTACATGCCAGGGTGCACCGGCGTGGAGCTTTCGCGCATGATCCGGCAGCATCCGCAGTTTTTGAGCGTGCCCATCGTCTATCTGTCGGCGGAGACCAACGTGGCGCTGCAGGTGGATGCCATGCGTCTGGGCGGCGACCATTTCCTCACCAAGCCTTTCAATCCGGTGTTTCTCAACGCGCTGGTGCGCACCCAGATCGAGCGCTACCGGGCCATGCGTCGCACCATGCACCACGACAGTCTCACCGGGCTGCTCAACCACACGAGCGGCAAGAGCACGCTGGAGGTGTTGCTGGCCAACCTGCCGGCAGAGAAGACTGGCCTGTCGGTGGTGATGCTGGACATCGACCATTTCAAGCAGGTCAATGACCGCTACGGTCATCCCGTAGGCGATCAGGTGATCCGCAGTCTGTCCTGGTTGTTACGACAGCGGCTGCGTCGCAGCGATCTGTTGTGCCGCTATGGGGGCGAGGAATTCCTCATCGCCCTGCCCCACACCACGCCCCAGCAGGCCTTCACCATCATGGACCGCATCCGGGAAGATTTCGCGCGGGTACGCCATCCTTATCGCGATAGCTTCTTTCAAACCACCGCCAGCGGCGGCATCGCCGGTTTTCCTACCTATGAGACCGCTGACGCGCTAATCCAGGCCGCCGACGAGGCCCTCTACGAGGCCAAGCGCAGCGGGCGCAACCGGCTCGTGCTGGCGTGAAGCTTCCCTCAATGAAACGGCCGCGATAGGTCATGCACCGCGTCCACCAGCGCGGCCACGCTCTCCGGCGGCGTGAACTGGGAGATGCCATGACCCAGGTTGAACACGTGGCCCGATCCCTGCCCATAGGACTTGAGGATGCGATGCGCTTCTTCGCGCACCACCTCGGGTCCGGCGAACAAGACCATGGGATCCATGTTGCCCTGCAGCGCCACTCGATGGCCCACCCGCTTGCGCGCCTCGCCGATTTCGCAGGTCCAGTCCAGACCCACCGCATCGCAGCCGATGGCGGCGATTTTCTCCAGCCAGACGCCACCGCCCTTGGTGAAAACGATGGAGGGCACGCGCACGCCTTCGTGTTCCTTGATGAGGCCGGCCACCACCTGCCGGAGATAGGCGAGGGAGAATTCTTCGTAGGCGGGTGAGGACAGCATGCCGCCCCAGGTATCGAAGATCTGCACCGCCTGGGCACCGGCACGAATCTGGGCATTGAGGTAGTCGGTGACCGCACGCGTGTTCACTTGCAGGATTCGGTGAAACAAGTCCGGCCGCCGGTAGAGCATGGTTTTGGTGGTGCGGAAATCATCGGAGCCACCCCCTTCCACCATGTAGCAGGCCAGGGTGAACGGGCTGCCGGAAAAGCCGATTAGTGGCACCTCGTTGGCCAGCGCCTTGCGGATTTGGCGCACCGCATCCAGCACATAGCCGAGATGGGTTTCCGGATCGGGCGCGGTTAGATCGCGTATCTCCCACTCCTCGCGCAGGGGCCGTTCGAACTTGGGGCCCTCGCCCTCCGCGAAATACAGGCCCAGTCCCATGGCATCCGGGATGGTGAGGATGTCGGAGAACAGTATGGCCGCGTCCAGCCCGAAGCGCGCGATGGGCTGCAGGGTCACTTCCGTGCAGAAGTCCGGGTTCTTGCACAAGTCGAGGAAGGAACCCGCGCGGGCGCGTGTTTCGTTGTATTCCGGCAGATAGCGTCCCGCCTGACGCATGATCCAGATGGGCGTATAGGGCACGGGCTCTTTGAGCAAGGCGCGCAGGAAGGTGTCGTTTTTAGGCTTCATGTGTGCGGCAGGCGTCTTCTGTGTGGGGAGGGCCGCTCGCCCCTCACGCTTAACGGCTCGTCAAACGCCCAGATAGGCGAGGATGCCGGCGGCCGCCTGGCGGCCCTCCCAGACCGCAGTGACCACCAGATCCGAGCCACGCACCATGTCGCCGCCGGCGAACACCTTGGGGTGCGCGGTCTGGTAGGGATGGGCATGGCCCTTGGCGAGCACGCGTCCGGCCTGGTCGGTGCTGATGCCGTACTCGGCGAACCAGGCTTGGGGACTGGGCCGGAAACCAAAGGCGATGATCACCCGGTCGCAAGGAATGATCTCCTCGGAACCCGGCACCACCTGGGGCGTGCGCCGGCCGCGGGCATCGGGCGCGCCCAGCTCGGTGGTGACCAGCTTCACCCCTTCTACTTTGCCATGACCAACGATTTCCACCGGCTGGCGGTTCCATAGGAACTGCACGCCCTCTTCTTTGGCGTTGGCCACTTCGCGACGGGAACCCGGCATGTTGGCCTCGTCACGGCGATAAGCACAGATCACGGACTTCGCGCCCTGACGGATGGAGGTGCGATTGCAGTCCATGGCGGTATCGCCGCCGCCCAGCACCACCACGCGCTGGCCTTCCATGGAAATGTAACCGGTCTCATTGGGGGGCAAGCCTAGGCAATGGCGAACGTTGGAGATGAGGAAGGGCAGGGCTTCGTACACGCCTGGTAGATCCTCGCCGGGGAAACCGCCTTTCATGTAGGTGTAGGCGCCCATGCCCAGGAAGACCGCATCGTATTCGTCGAGAAGCTTCTGAAATGGGAGGTCGCGGCCGATCTCGGTATTGAGCACGAAGCTCACGCCCATCCCTTCCAGGATGGCGCGCCGCCGCCGAACGACTTCCTTCTCCAGTTTGAATTCGGGAATGCCGAAGGTGAGCAGCCCGCCAATTTCGTCGTAGCGGTCATAGACGACGGGCTTGACACCATTGCGCACCAGCACGTCGGCGCAGGCCAGGCCGGCCGGGCCCGCACCCACCACCGCCACTCGCTTGCCGGTTGGGGTCACGTCCGACAGATCCGGCCGCCAGCCCAGCTTGAAGGCTTCGTCCGAGATGTATTTCTCCACCGCACCGATGGTCACCGCGCCGAAGCCGCCTTGGTTCAAGGTGCAGGCCCCTTCGCACAGCCGGTCCTGGGGACAGACCCGGCCGCAGATCTCCGGCAGGGAGTTGGTCTTGTGGCATAGCTCCGCCGCCTCAAGCAGATTGCCCTCGCTTACCAGCTTGAGCCAGTTGGGGATGTAGTTGTGGACTGGGCACTTCCACTCGCAATAGGGGTTGCCGCAGCCCAAGCAGCGATCCGCCTGTTCCGCCGCCTGGTTGGCATCGAAGGGCGCATAGATTTCCTTGAACTGCTTGATGCGCACTTCCACCGGCGTCTTGTTGCCGTCTCGCCGCGGCACGTTCAGAAACTGAAAAATGTCACCCATTATCTGGTTTCCACAAACAGGTCCCACTCCTTGCGCGGGCAGGCGTAAATCGCGCCCACGCGCCGCGCACCTAGTCCTTCAACAAGCTGTCTAGCTTAAGGGCCTTGGGCTTGGCGAGGTAAAACTTCGCCACCGTGTTGTCGAAGTCCGCTAACAGCTCCTGGCCACGGCGGCTGCCGGTGAGGGCCACGTGCTCCTCGATTCTCTCGCGCAGGAACTGGCGGTATTCCTCCGTGGATTCGTTGGTGATGCGGTGGATGTCGATGAGCTCGTTGTTGTAGCGGCGCACAAAGCCACCATCCTCGTCGTACACCAGGGCAAAACCGCCGGTCATGCCGGCACCGAAGTTGAGCCCCACCCGACCCAGCACGATGACGCAGCCGCCGGTCATGTATTCACAGCAGTGATCGCCCGCACCCTCCACTACCGCCAGGGCGCCGGAATTGCGCACGGCGAAGCGCTCCCCGGCCACCCCAGCGGCATTCAGGCGGCCGCCGGTGGCGCCGTAGAGACAAGTGTTGCCGATGATGGCCGCTTCATGCGCCAGGAAGGTGGATGAGCGTGGCGGATAGATGATGATGCGGCCACCCGCCATGCCCTTGCCCACGTAATCGTTGGCGTCGCCTTCCAGTTCCAGGGTCAACCCCTTGTGATTCCACACACCGAAACTCTGGCCGGCACTGCCCATGAGCTTGATGTGGATGCAGTCCTCCGGCAGGCCTTCCGCACCATGGATGCGGGCGATCTCTCCGGATAGCCGCGCCCCGATGGAGCGGTTGGTGTTGTGGATGGGATAGAAGAGCCGAATGGGTTTGCGATCGCGGATTGCTTCACGCGCATCGGCCACCATTTTTTCAGCGAGCTCTCCCTTGTCAAAGGAGGGGTTGCGCGCCTGGACGCAATACTTGGGCTCAGAGTCCGGGATGCCGCTCTGGTTGAGGAGAACATCCAAGGTCAGACGCTTTTGCTTGGGGGTCTGGCCTTCCATCAGTTCCAGGAGATCCACGCGGCCGATGAGCTCTTCCATGGTGCGAACGCCCAGGCTCGCCATCAGCTCGCGGGTTTCCATGGCGATGAAGGTGAAGTAGTTCATCACCATTTGAGGCAGACCGATGAAGTATTTCTGCCGCAGGCGCGCATCCTGGGTGGCCACACCGGTGGCACAGTTGTTGAGATGGCAGATACGCAGGTATTTGCAGCCCAGGGCCACCATGGGGCCGGTACCGAAGCCAAAGGACTCGGCCCCCAGGATGGCCGCCTTCACCACGTCCATGCCGGTTTTCAGGCCGCCGTCGGTCTGCACCCGCACCCGGCCACGCAGGCCGTTGGCGCGCAGCACCTGCTGGGTTTCGGTGAGCCCCAGTTCCCAGGGTGTGCCGGCATACTTCACGCTGGTGAGAGGCGAGGCGCCGGTACCGCCGTCATAGCCGGAAATGGTGATGAGGTCGGCATAGGCCTTGGCCACGCCGGCGGCCACGGTACCCACCCCCGGTTCCGCTACCAGCTTCACCGAAACCAGCGCCTCGGGATTGACCTGTTTGAGATCGAAGATGAGCTGGGCCAGGTCCTCGATGGAGTAGATGTCGTGGTGGGGCGGCGGCGAGATCAACGAGATGCCGGGCTTGGAGCAACGCAGTTTGGCGATCATGGGTGAGACCTTGTCGCCCGGCAATTGCCCCCCTTCGCCGGGCTTGGCGCCCTGGGCGATTTTGATCTGCAGCACCTCGGCGTTCACCAGGTAGTGGGGCGTGACGCCGAAACGGCCGGAGGCCACCTGCTTGATCTTCGACATCTTGATGGTGCCGTAGCGCGCCGGGTCCTCGCCACCCTCGCCGGAGTTGGAGCGACCACCCAAGCGGTTCATGGCCTCTGCCAGCGCCTCGTGGGCCTCGGGCGAAAGCGCCCCCAGGGACATGCCCGCCGAGTCGAACCGCTTCAGAATGTTCTCGATGGGCTCCACCTCTTCCAGAGGGATGGGTTGGAGCCCGGTCTTGAGCTTCATCAGATCCCGCAGCATGGCCACCGGCCGATTGTTCACCAGATCGGCGTATTTCTTGTATTCCTCGTAATCGCCGTTCTGGACCGCCTTCTGCAGCTGCATCACCACGTCCGGGTTGTAGGCGTGATACTCACCACCGAAGATGAATTTCAGCAGGCCTCCCTGGGACAGGGGTTTGCGCGGATCGAAGGCATGGCGCGCAAGCTGCTTCTGATCCTGCTCGAAGTCATCGAAGTTGGCGCCAGAGATCCGGCTTACCGTGCCCGTCAGGCACAGTTCCACCACTTCCTCGTGCATGCCCACCGCCTCGAAGAGCTGCGCCCCACGATAGGAAGCGATGGTGGAAATGCCCATCTTGGACGTGATCTTGAGCAGGCCCTTGTTGATGCCTTTCACGTAATGGGCGATGGCATCCTCCAGGGATTCCTTGATCTCGTGGCTGCGGATGAGATCATGGATCACCTGATAGGCGAGATAGGGATAGACCGCCGTCGCGCCGTAGCCGATCAGACAGGCGAAATGGTGGGGATCGCGCGCGGTCCCTGTCTCCACCACAATGTTGCAGTCGCACCGCAGGCCTGCCCGGATCAGGGCATGGTGCACTGCTCCCACCGCGAACAAAGCGTGGACGGGCAGTTTGTCGCGGGTGATGGCGCGGTCGGATAGCACCACGATCACCGCGCCCTTCTTCACTTCCTCCACTGCACGGCCGGCGAGCGCCTCGATGGCGTTCTTGAGCGAGCGCTGCGCCGGATCGTAGTTGAGATCCAGGGTGACCGATTTGTATTCCGGGCCTGCCTGCTGGGTGAGGAAGACGAACTTCTCGTGGGTGAGCACGGGCGAATGCACCTCGATGCGCCGCGCATGCTCGGGCGTCTCTTCGAACAGGTTGCGCTCGGGACCAAAACAGGTTTTGAGCGACATGACGATGGCTTCGCGGATGGGATCGATAGGCGGGTTGGTCACCTGGGCGAATTGCTGACGCAGGTAGTCGAAGGGCGAACGCACCATCTGCGACAATACCGCCATCGGCGTGTCATCGCCCATGGATCCCACGGCTTCCTGCCCATCCTCCGCCAGCACGCGGATCACCTGATCGCGTTCCTCGAAGGTGACGTTGAATAGCTTCTGGTGCACCAACACCTCGTGGGCATTCATGAGGGGCAAGGTCTGGGGCTGGCTGAGTGAGGATTCCAGATAACGCACGTTCTCCTTGAGCCATTGCCGGTAGGGTTGCGCGCGCTTGAGCTGATCATCGATGTCGTGGGGCAAAAGCAGCTGCCCCGTGGCCAGATCCACCGCCACGATCTCGCCGGGCTTGATGCGGCCTTTGATTGCCACGTTCTCTGGCTTGTAATCCCACACCCCCACTTCCGAGGCGATGGTGAGATAGCGGTCCTTGGTCACCACGTAGCGCGCCGGGCGCAGGCCGTTGCGGTCCAGGGCGCAGACGCCATAACGGCCATCGGTGAGCACGATGCCCGCGGGGCCATCCCAAGGCTCCATGTGCATGGAGTTGTATTCGTAGAAGGCGCGCAGGTCCGGGTCCATCTCGTCCACGTTCTGCCAGGCCGGCGGGATCAGCATGCGCAGCGCCCGGAACAGGGGCACACCACCCATGAGCAGGCCTTCTAGCATGTTGTCCAGGCTGGAGGAATCGGAGCCCGTCGTGTTCACCAGCGGACGCACGTCGTCCATGTTGGGAATCAGCGGCGAGGCAAGCTTCACCTCGCGCGCCTTGGACCAGTTGCGATTGCCCTGCAGGGTGTTGATCTCGCCGTTGTGGGCGAGGTAGCGGAAGGGCTGGGCCAGCCGCCACTGGGGCCAGGTGTTGGTGGAGAAGCGCTGGTGATAAACCGCCAGGCTGGAAGTGAAGCGCTCATCGCGCAGGTCCGGGTAGAACACCGGCAAATTGGCCGGCATCACCAGACCCTTGTAGGCGATGACGCGGGAGGACAGGGTGGGAATGTAGAAGGTGGGATCGTGGGATTCGATGGCCTTCTCCGCGCGGCGGCGAGCGATGAACAACCTGCGCTCGAAGACCTCTTCCGTCACGTCGTCCGGACAGTTCACGAACACCTGCTCGATCACGGGCAGCGTGGCCAGCGCATACTCGCCGCAGGCCTCGGGATTGATGGGCACCGGCCGAAAGCCCGCCACCTCCAGGCCCTGGGCGGCGAGCTCGCGGCTTAAAATGTCGCGCGCGGTGAGGGCAGCCGACGCGTCCGTGTTGAGAAACACCAGCGCCGCAGCGTATTTGTCCTTGAGCGTGAAGCCCGCCTCCTTGGCCACGGCGCGCAGGAAGGCATCGGGCTTCTTGAATAGCAGACCACAGCCGTCACCCGACTTGCCGTCGGCGGCCACGGCGCCGCGGTGGGTGAGACAGGCCAGCGAGTTGATCGCGGTTTGCACCAGCCAATGGCTTGGCTTATCATCCATTTGCGCCATCAAGCCGAAACCGCAGCTGTCCTGCTCGAAATCCGGGCGGTAGAGGGTGCCCTTGAGCCAGCTCCGTCTGTCCATCGCCAAACCCTGCAAAATTCGGTGAAAAGTTCGCGATTCTAACCGGGAAACGCGCGCCCCGGCAATGCGATGACACCCCTAGAACCTGCGCGGGTTTGTCGTTTCGGGGCGTCCCATCGGTGCGCTGCCCTGTGATGCAAGCCATCGTGGGGCAGCCGCTCCAGTGGTGAAGCCATGTACAATGCCCGCTTCGGGCGCGCCGTGCGGCGAGTGTGACTTCGAGATATGAGCGATTCCCACAAAAACCCCACCGCCCAGCGAGGCGCCGCCAAGACCGCGCGCATTCCGGTCAAGATCGTGCCGGAGCCGGTGGCGAAGAAGCCTGCCTGGATCCGCGCCAAGTCGCCCAACAGCCCCCGCTTCTTCGAGATCAAGCAGATCCTGCGGGAACATGGGCTGCACACGGTGTGCGAGGAAGCCTCCTGCCCCAACATTGGCGAGTGCTTTTCCCACGGCACGGCCACCTTCATGATCCTAGGTGAGGTGTGCACCCGACGCTGTCCCTTCTGCGATGTGGCCCATGGCAAGCCGCAGGCCCCGCATTCCCAGGAGCCGGCACACCTGGCGCAAACCGTCGCTGCCCTGAAGCTAAGCTATGTGGTGATCACCAGCGTGGACCGGGACGATCTGCGCGACGGGGGCGCGCAGCATTTCGTGGACTGCATCCGCGCGGTGCGACAAGCCTCGCCCGCCACCCGGATCGAAATCCTGGTGCCGGATTTCCGCGGGCGCCTGGAATTGGCGCTTGACATCCTCGGGACCGCGCCGCCGGACGTGATGAACCACAATCTGGAAACCGTCCCTCGTTTGTACAAGGCCGCCCGCCCCGGTGCCGACTATGCCCACTCCCTGCGTCTGCTCAAGGATTTCAAGACGCGGCACCCAGACGTGCCCACCAAGTCGGGATTGATGGTCGGGCTGGGTGAGACGGATGAGGAAATCCTCGAGGTCATGCGCGACCTGCGTGATCACGACGTGGACATGCTCACCCTCGGCCAGTATTTGCAGCCCTCCAAACATCACCTGCCGGTGAAGCGCTTCGTCACGCCGGAGGCATTCAAGGCCTTCGAGACCGCCGCGCGGGAGATGGGCTTCAGCAACGCCGCCTGCGGGCCGATGGTGCGCAGCTCGTACCACGCCGATCAGCAAGCGGCCGGCGTCGCTTAAGTTATTCCCACGGCGCAAAATTTCCTTCTGCGGAGAGTGCGTTGATCTGCGCTTCCAGCGTGGACAGAAAACTGTGCTTGTCTCCTCCCCAATACAGCGGGAGGCCCAAAAAGACATCGCAAAAGAATGGCACGAGCAGTGCTTCGCCTTTAGGCAGGGCCTTGCCCAAGCCATGCAGAAACACCGGTACGACAGGCACGGCAGCATGGCGCTTGGCCAAATGCGCCACACCCGATTTGAACTCGGCCAACCGCTCCGGTTCGCCGCGCGAACCCTCAGGAAACAGAATCAGAATATCGCCCTGTGCGATGGCTTGGCTCGCGGCCGCCAACGGATCTTCCACGCCCATCGCGCGCCGCTTGATGGGCACAATGCCGATAATGTTGAGCGCAAACCAGGCAACGATACGATTGCGCAGAAAATAATCCGCCGCCGCCACCGGGTGCAGCTTAGGCAAAAGCGCCAGCGGGAAAAGCGACATCAGCACCAGCGTGTCGAGATGGCTGTTGTGATTGGCGACGACAATCGCCGGCCCCGAAGCAGGTAGGCGTTCGCGATGCCGCACGTTCAGGCCGATGACAATCAGTGCCAGCGGGCGTACCACCAGCAAGAAAAACAGCAGACGCAGTACGCGAACCCCCATCAGTAGTGCAGGTAATAGACGTAGTGGAAAAACAGCGGCGCGGTATAGGTCAGGCTGTCAACGCGATCCAGCACGCCGCCGTGGCCGGGGATGAGCGTGCCGCTGTCCTTCACCCCGATGTCGCGCTTGACCGCGGAAATGGTGACGTCGCCGATGAATCCGAACACGCCGATGATCAATCCGGCGCCAATTGCTTCTAACAAGCGCAGCGGCGTGAGGTAGGGCGCGATCAGCACCGCGAGCGCGAGCGTGGTCAGGATGCCGCCGATCAACCCCTCCCAGGTTTTTTTTGGGCTCACTTTCGGGATCACCTTGTGCTTGCCGAACAGTTTGCCCCAAGTGTATTGCGCCACATCGTTGAACTGGGTGAGGAACACCAGATACAAGAGCAAGCCCGCGCCGGCACCCGCCGCATTTTTCGCCGGATCGAGCACCAGCAGATAGGCCAGATGACTGATCGAGAACACCATGGCCATCATGCCCCAGTGCAAGGTGCCCGCCGCGCGCAAAAAGCCTTGGGTCTCGCCGATGGTCACCATGCGCAGCGGCAACAGCAGAAACATGAACACCGGAATGAAAATCACGAACATCCCATACCACGCGATGCCCGCCCAGTAGTAGTGAATCGGAATCGCGAGATAGGCCCAGAACAGCACGCGCCGGTCCGCGCGGCGGGTGGGAATGAGCGACAGGTATTCCTTGAGCGCGAGAAAGCTGACAAAACCCCAGAACACCACCGCCGCCGTCGGCGAGAGCAGCATGGCGGCGGCGAAAATGCCGACCATCCACCACCAGGACCGCATGCGCAGCTTGAGTTCGCCGTAGTCCTTGTCGCGCCGCACTGCCGCCAGAACCGCAACGATCACACTGGCCAGTACCAGCACGGCGATCACCCCGCCCAGCGCCCACAGCACATTCGGTTTCAGATGGTCGAACATCACGCGTTTTCCACAAGCGCCTTGCGCGCCCGGTTGAGCGTGGTCAGCACCAGCAGGGCCAGCACGACCCCCAGCAGCCAATTGATCCATCCGCCCGGCGCGACCCCCATCCCCAGCGCCAGTCCCAGCGCGCCGAACACGAATGCGCGATCGCTCTTCCCCATCGGCCCGTCGTAGCGGCGGCTGGCCCCGATTTGAATCGCCACCACGCCGGTCATTTCGCTGATCGTGGCCAACAGGACGATGAGCACCACCAGCATCGGCGAGATCGCCGGCAGCACTGAAAACGGCAGGTAGAGCGCCGCATCCGAGAGCACATCGCCCAGCTCATTGAGCAGCGCGCCCAGTCGGCTTTTTTGCCCATGCTCGCGCGCCAGCATGCCATCGATGGCATTCAGCGCGATGCGCACGAACAGAAACACCGGCACCAGCAGCCAGGGCCAGCGCTCGGCAGGGAATTGCCACACGCACCAGCCGGTAGCAAAGGAGAGCAGCACCGCGGCGGTGGTGACTTGATTCGCAGTGACGCCGGCGCGCGCCAACGCATGGGTCAGCGGTCGCAGCAATCGTTGAAAAGCGGGTTTGAGTTGATAGATGCTGGGCATCTCGGGTCTTTATAGTGAAGTTACCACATGAATACAGTCACGATCCCAAGGCCTTGCGCCAGCGTCAGCCCCACCTGCCAGCGTACCAGACGCAACGCGCCCTGAATGCGTGCGTTCATGCAGCGGCCAAGCTTGTCGGGTTTCATCCAGCCCAATTGGGTCAGCGCTTGATCCAGCGCGTCCAATCCGGTGTCGGGCCCCGCTGCTTGCAGGCGACGAAACAAATGCGCGTCAATGGCGATGCGCACGCCGTACCAGATCGCGCCGATGCCCAGTATGACGATCATGCCCCGCAGCGGCGCGGGCGCCCCGCCCAGCCAGGGCGTAAGCGCGGCGGCGGTGAACAGCAGCGACAGCCATGTGACCAGACGGGCCGCGCGCAACATGGCGACGACAATTTCCAGCGACCAGGGCGTCTCATGCGCCGGCATACAAGGCTTCCAGCGTGGCCCGATGCTCCGCGCCCAGAACGATGGCAGGTCGCGCCCGCGCAATGACTTGCAAGGCATGCGCTACGTCGCGCGCTTCGCCGTGGCGCAGCATCCAGGCCGCGACGGCCAGCGCGCTGCGCGAATAGCCCAGCGCACAACACACCAGCACGGGCCCCTTGTGGCGCGCGGCCTCGATGGCCCCCACGGCTTGCTCCAAGGTTTCGCGGCGCGGCATGGTCAGGTCCAGGGTGGGAAAGCCAATGACTTCCACCTGGCTGCCGCGCGGGGTGCTCAAGGGCACCTCCGCACTCATGTCGATGACGGTGCGAATTTTCGACCACAGGGCATCGCGCGGCCCAGGCAGGCGCCCGAGCCATACGCCGGGCACGATCTCGTGCGCGGCCTCATGATTGCGCGTCCACCAACGCGAATTGATCCAGGCGCCGAGCAGATAGGGCGCGTAAAGCCACGTGGCGGCAGGACTCAGCGCGCCATCCGTCCGCTTCTGAAATCCACGCGGGCCGAGCAGCAGATAGCACAGCGCGACCAGCAGCAGCGACACCGCCGGCCAGAACAGCCACAACGCACCGCCGCCGAATTGCATCGCCAGCAGCGCGGCGATAGCGGCCCCCGCGCCATAGCGCAAAGCCAACGCGCGCCGGCGCGCGTCGCCCGTGAGATGCGCGTCGGCCCATGGGCTGGCTTGATGTTCTGGCCACGCCCACACGCACAGCCAGCCGAGCAGCATGCCGGTCGGCACGTCAAAAAAATGATGTTGATAGGTGGTGAGCACCGACACGCCGATCAGCGCGAACCAGGCGTGCAGCAGCCAGCGGCCCGCGCCGCGCACGAATGGCTCATACAGCACCCACAGACTCACCAGCAGCGCGATGTGCAGCGACGGCGCCTGATTGAAAGGCTTGTCGAAGCCGGCGAGCAGGGTAAACAGCTCGCCGGCCCAGCCGCTGGTCGATGGCCGCTCAAAACTGAAGGTGAGCGGAAACAGTAGAAAGCATGCGACCGCAATCAACTGCGCGCTGATCAGGCGCTTGACATGGATGTTGAGTTGCGCCCGCGTCGCGCACACGAATAGAGACGCGCCGTACAGCACATCGATCGACCAGTAAGGCAGGATGCTCCAATCCCAGAACGGGAGATGCCGCTCCCAGTCGAACACGATCGAAGGCACATTGGCGCGGGCAGCCGCCAGCGTGTTGGCGGTGCCATAGGTAAGGAAGAAAAATGGCCCGAGAAAAATCAGCCAGGCGATGGCCGTCTTCCAGGGGCGCGCGGCACGGGCGTCGCTCATTTCACCCGCTGCGCCAGCGACACGGTGAAAATGCCCCATTCGTCAATGCGCTGGGTGATCTTGCGAAAGCCCGCCGCGCATACCAATTGATCCAATTCCTCCTGCGTGCGACGGCGCATCACCCAGGCTATGCCCTTGCGGTGGCTGGTCAGGGCGCGGGCGATGAATTCCAGTTGCGGATGCCAGGGCTGGCCAGTGTAAACCAGATAGCTGCCCACGGGCAGCGCGCGCGCGAAGCCGCTCAAGGAACGCTGGATCAGCGTATTGTCCGGAAACAATTCATACAGGCCGGACACGATACCGAGCGTGGGGCGCGGATCGGCAGCGGCAATGCTGTCGGCGTTGAAGGCATCGGCCTGAATGAAGCGCGCGAAGCCCGCCATATTTTTCTCGGCGATCAACGCCGCGCCGGCTTTGACATTGATGTCGCTGTAGTCGCGCAGGGTCAGCGAGTCGGGTCGCTGTATCGCGCCGCGCTCGAATGCTTCCAGCACGTAACGGCCATGGCCGGCGGCGATGTCCAGCACATGCACCGGCTGGCCTGTTTCGCGCAGCCGTGTGGCGGCCAGTTGAATCAATTCTTCGGCATGCACTTTGCGCTGACGGATGCCACGCCAGCCGATGGCGTCGAGATAAATGCGATCAATCATCCGGCCAAGCGGCGTCGTGCCTTGCGCCTGATTGCGATACACATAGTCCAGGCTCGAACCGGAATCGAAACCGGTTTCATGGCCGAGCTGCACGCCGCGCGACAGGCGGCCCGGAAATTTCAGCGACAGCCGCGTGAGCGCCCAGTACAGGCCACGCGGCGAGAGGGCGGGCAAGGGCGCGGCAAGGCGGGCCGCTTCGTCGGCGGTGTAACCGGCGACATGGGCTTGCGTCAGATCCGGGCGCTGCCACGGCGCCTCGAAGCGCGCGAGAATGAAGGCGCGCGCCTTGTCCAAAGCCTTCGCGCGATCCTGTTCGCCCAGGGTGTCATGGAAGAAGCCGTCGAATACGTGCTTCTCCTTGATTGTCGATCCCAGCCGCTCGAAAAAGCGGTGCTGCGGCGTGTGATGCACGACCCAATCCGCGCTCGAAATCAGCAGTTGCGTCGGGATGGTGATGGCGCCGGCGTCCGCCACGATGCGTTCGGCCGTTTCATACAGCGCCAGCAAAATGTTGACCGAAATCGGGCGCGTGATCAGCGGGTCGCTGTCGTAGCTGGCGATGCGCGCCGGATCGTGCGTCAGAAATTTCGCCTTGACGTAGCTGTTGACGAAAAAATGGCCGCGCAATTTCTGCATCAGGCGCAGGCCGGACCGCGCGAAGGGCACGTAGAGCTTCACCTTGAAAGCGGGAGACGCCAACACCATGCAGCGGATGCGCGGCGCGTAATCGTGCGCCCAGGCGGAAATCAACACCGCGCCGACGCTTTGCGCGACCACGGCCAGATTTTCTTCTGCCAGACCATACTCGGACTGAATGTGCTCGATGAAGGTCTGCACATCGCGCACCGAGGTGCCGAAGCTGGGGCTGAAGCCGCGCTCGCCGGGCGACCGGCCGTGTCCGCGCGCATCCCAGGCGAAAAAGGCAAAGTCCGGCAGATTCAGTTCATCCACCACATGCGCCATGCGCGCCGAGTGTTCGTGACCGCGATGAAACAGCACCACCGCGCCCCTGGGCGTCGCGCCGGTCGCCGGCCAGTGGCGGTAGAAGAGTTGCACGCCATCGTGGGTTGCGAAGCTGCGTTCTTCCAGCGGTCGTGCAGTGAGAGGCGGGTTTGCGGTCATGAGGGTCCCCCAGTACAAGTGAAGGCTGCCAGCCTACCATTTGTCATATGAGGGTACCAGAAGCCGGATCAGCTCAACAGCCGCTTGCGCGTCAGCCCCAACGCCAGCCAAAAGCCGACGCCGCCATAGGCAAGCAGCACCAGCACATGCAGCGCGATGGCGTGCGGCGCCTCGCCCAGCATGATCGGCCGCACCAGTTCGATGGCGTGGGTGAGGGGCAGAAAAGCGGAGAGCTTCTGTAGGGCCGCTGGCAGCTGCGAGACCGGGTAGAACACCCCACACAGCAGGACCATGGGGGTGATCACCAGGGTGAAGTAGTAGAGGAAAAAGTCGTAGTTGGGTGATACCGCGTTCATCACCAGTCCCATGCCGGCAAAGCACAATCCGGTGAGGATGACCACGGGAATGATCCACAGGGACATGGCAAACGAGGCGTTGAGTCCCAGCGCCCAAACGATGGCGAGGATGGCCAAGCCCGACAGCAGCGCCTTGGAGGTGGCCCACAGCCATTCTCCCAGCAGTATGTCGTCCAGGGTGAGGGGGGTGTTGAGGATGGCATCCCAGGTCTTTTGCACGTGCATGCGCGAAAAGCCCGAGTAGAGGGTCTCGAAAGTAGCGCTGTTCATGGTGGAATAGGCGACCGTGCCGCCCGCCAGGAAGGTGAGATAGGGCACGCCGCCCACGTCCGGCAGTAGCGCCCCAAGTCCGAAGCCTAGGCCCAGCATGTAGAGCATGGGGTCGGCCAGGTTGCCCAGCATGGAGGGAATGGCGAGTTTCTTCCATACCAGGAAATTGCGCCGCCAAACGGGCACGCAGCGTAGGCTCGGCCGAGGCAGAGTAAAGTGGCGCATCAGTCTCTGAGCTCCCGGCCCGTGAGCTTGAGGAACACGTCCTCCAGGTTGGCGGGACGGTGGGTGACCTTGAGCCCGGGCTGCCCGCGCAGATTTTCCATCAGGGCTGCGCCATCCTCGGTGTAACAGAACACGCTCTCGCCTGCGCGCTCGAGCCGCCCACACAGCCGGCTGCCGAAGGCTTCCGCCCAGGGCGCGGCCTGCTCACCGTAGATTTCCACCACGAAGGGTTCGATGTGGCTTGCGATGAGCGCCCGTGGCGTGCCGTGGGCAATGATCCGTCCTTGGTCCAGGATGGCGAGCCGGTCGCACAGCCTTTCTGCTTCCTCCATGAAATGAGTGGTGAGGATGAGCGTCTTACCTTGGGCGGTGAGGCGGCGTAAACCCTGCCACAGGAGATGCCGCGCCTGGGGATCGAGGCCGGTGGTGGGTTCGTCCAGGAACACCACGTCCGGGTCGTTCACCAGGGCGCGCGCCAGGGTCAGGCGGCGCTTCATGCCACCGGACAGGGTGGCGATGGGGGCCTGCGCGCGGTGGGCGAGCCCGGCAAACTCCAACAGGGCGGGAATGCGCATGACGATGGCCCGGTCCGTTAGCCCGAAATAGCGACCATAGACCAGGAGGTTTTCTTCCACGGTGAAGTCGGGATCCAGGTTGTCCACCTGGGGCACCACGCCCACCCGTTGTCTGGCTTGCCGCGCCCGCTTGGGCACCGGCTCGCCCAATAGCTCGATCGAGCCGCCATCCGGCTCGATCAGCCCGAGCAAAAGACGCAAGGTCGTGGTCTTGCCCGCGCCATTGGGACCGAGTAGGCCGAAACACTCACCCTTCTCGACTGCCAGGTCCACCCCGGCCACCACCTCCAGGCCGCCGTAAGCTTTACGCAGGCCCTGTGCCTTCAGCACGGACATAGGGTCTCAATGTGCTCCCGCAGGCAGGCCAGTTTCTTGTGGAAGAAATGATCCGCGCCGCGCACCAGGGCGAAGGTGCAGCCGTGGCTCTGCGCCCAGCGGCGCGCTTCTTCTGCCGGCACCAGCTGGTCATGCTCGCCGTGGATGACGATCGTTCCGCAAGGCGCCTCCCCCATGGCGAACAGGTTCACTGCCGGTCCCACTAGGAGCAGGTGCCGTGGTTTGAGGCGCTGCGCCACCACGCTTTGCACGTAGGCACCGAAGGAAAAACCGGCGAGGATCACCGGTAGCGCCGGATAGCGGGCTCGCACGAAATCGTGCACCGCCAGCATGTCCTCCACCTCGCCGCGACCCCCATCGTATTCGCCGCCGCTTCCCCCCACGCCGCGGAAGTTGAAGCGCACGCTCACATGACCGAGATCATGCAGGGTATCGGCGATGGTTTTCACCACCTTGTTTTCCAGGCTACCGCCATGCAGGGGATGGGGATGGGCGATGAGCGCGATGCCCTTGCGGGTCGCGCCTGGATCGTCGATGACGGTCTCGATCTTGCCGGCCGGACCGTCGATGCGCAGCCTAAACCGGGCCACTACCGGACTTTACCAACATACCTGACATGCTGTGTGTGCACCGCCATTGTCGCGCATGGGGGGGTCCCAGCCGACGTCACGACAGGCGCTGCCGCTTCCTGGCCCCCGGCTTTCGCTGCGCTTAGCCGGAATGGCGGTAAGGACGCCACCCCGCGCATCGGCGCGCCTCGTGGCCATTGCCTTGGGTTGTCCGTTATGCGGAGCTGGTGGGCGGGTGTCACGGACTTGCGTCATCCTTGCTAGCTGATTCTGAGCCGCTCGACCACGCGGCCATGGACCAGATGTTCTTCGATGATTTCGTCGATGTCCGCGTGATCCACGTAGGTGTACCAAACCCCCTCGGGATAGACCACCAGCACCGGTCCTTCGCTACAACGATCCATGCAGCCCGCGGTGTTGATGCGGCACTTGCCGGGGCCGTTGAGATCCAGTGCCTTGATGCGCCGCTTGGCGTAGTCGCGCATGGCCTGCGCACCATGATCGGCACAGCAGGCCGCGCCATCCTCGCGCTGGTTGGTGCAGAAGAAGACGTGATAGCGGTAGTAAAGGGACATCGTCGTCAGGCAGCCAAAAGGTCATTATACCGGGCCCAATCCGCTGCCGGCTTGGTCACCGAAGTTGGTCGTATTTGCGGCTGTGGCCACGTGCCTTGTCCACCGGATACTTGCGCGCGTTGATTTCCAGCTTGGCGAAGGCCGCCTCGAGAGGGTCGATGTCCAAAACGTCCGCCAGACGCACGAGATAAATCAGCACATCGCCAATCTCTTCTGCCACGGCGCGGCGCGTTTCCGGGTCGAGGCTCAGGCTTTGTTCTTGCGTCAGCCACTGGAAGGGTTCCAACAACTCGGCCGCTTCCACGATCAGGGCCATGGCCAGGTTCTTGGGGCTATGGAACTGCTCCCAATCCCGTTCCCGCGCGAAAGCCCGGAGCCGGGCGCGCAGGCTGGCGAGGTCGTGCGCCGGTAAAGTGGAATCGGTCATGTCAAGCTCCTGAAAAGCCGCCATTCTGGCAGAAGATCGTCAGGTGTGGCGCGGGCGGGCTTGCTGTGGGCCCTGATCCCGCGCATGATGGGCGCAACACCCCCGTCATGCGCCGCCTATAACCTTTGGCCGATTGTATGGCCCAAATATTGCATGCTCTCATACCCGGTTTCCAGCGCAACGCTTCCGAACGCGCGGCGGCTGAAGAAAATGCCATGAGATCTTATACTTGCTTGCCACAATTGATGTGTCTTAGCAAGAACGCTTGTGCCGGGAATTCATCATCGGGATCTTCAAGGAGGGGAAAAATGAACCGAGTCATCACGCCTGTCTTCGCGCTTCTGGCGGCCACGCTCCTTGCGGCCGGCTGTGCCAGCACGGGTGATTTTGCGCCCGCGCCGGCGAAGGCCGACATCAAGGGTGCGCCGGATTACTTGATCGGCCCTGGCGACTCCCTGAGCATCCAAGTGTGGCGCAACCCGGAAGTGTCCACGAGCGTCACGGTGCGCCCCGACGGCAAGATCAACACCCCCCTGGTGGATGACATGGTGGCCGCCAACAAAACCCCTACCCAGCTCGAGCGGGATCTGGAAAAGCATCTGGCCAAGTTTATCCAGGATCCCATCGTGACCGTGATGGTCACCGGCTTTAACGGCCCCTACAGTCAGCAGATTCGTGTCATCGGTCAGGCGGCCAAGCCCCAGGCCCTGCAGTATCGCGAAAAGATGAGTCTGATGGACGTGATGATCGCGGTGGGTGGCATCACCGATTTCGCCGCGGGTAACAAGGCCACCATCGTGCGCACCTATGGGGGCAAGCAGCAGCAGTTCTCCGTGCGCCTGGACGATCTCATCCGTGGCGGCGACATTTCCGCCAACGTGGAGATGATGCCGGGTGATGTGCTGATCATTCCGGAAAGCTTCTTCTGACCAGGCCTGACCCGGCTACGCGCCGGTACCGAGGGGTGCGCCATGCATGAAGTCCTTGCCAAACTGATGTCCTATCTGCGCGCCATGTGGCTGCGCCGCTGGTATGCGGTGGTGGTCGCCTGGTTGATCGCCCTGGTCGGCTGGACCTGGGTGTATCTCACCCCCAACCGTTACGAGGCGACGGCGCGCGTGTACATCGACACCCAGTCCATCCTCAAGCCGCTCATGTCCGGGCTCACCGTGGCACCCAACATGGATCAGATCGTGACCATGATGACGCGCACCCTGATCTCCCGGCCCAACATGGAAAAGGTGGCGCGCATGACCGACCTGGACGTCAGCGCCAAGACGCCCAAGGAAATGGAGGCTCTGCTCGACGGGCTGGCCAACGACATCAAGCTGGAGGCGGCGCGGGGCGACAACCTCTATGTCATCCGCTATCAGCACCGGGATCCGGAAACGGCCAAGCGAGTGGTGCAGTCTTTGCTCACCATCCTGGTGGAAAGCAGCCTGGGCACCAAGCGCAAGGACACGGACACCGCCAAACGCTTCATCCAGGACCAGCTCAAGAGCTACGAGGAAAAGCTGGTCGCTTCGGAGAACGCGCTCAAGGAGTTCAAGCAGAAGCACGTGGGCCTGATGCCGGGAGAAGGCGGCGACTATTTTGCCAAGCTGGCCGCCGCCCAGCAGGCGCTATCAGAAGCCCAACTGGCGCTGCGGGAGGCGGAGTCGCGGCGTGACCAGTTGAAGCGCCAGCTCGCCGATGAGCGTCCCGAGATCGAGAAGGAAGCCCAACCCCTAGGGGCCGCCAATCCGGAGCTCGATGCCCGCATCCAGGAGCAGCAGCGGCGGCTCGATCAGTTGCGACTGGTTTATACCGAACGCCACCCGGACGTGGTCGCCACCAAACGCCTCATTGACCAACTGGAAGCCCAGAAGCGGGAGGAGGCGAAGAATCGCAAGCCCACCGCTGTCTCCGCGGGGAGCTCACCCAATCCCTTCTACCAGCAGCTCGGCATCGCCCTGGCGGAGGCCGAGGCCAACGTGGCCTCCCTCAAGGCGCGCGTGAACGAGTTGGCTGCGCGCCACGCCCAGCTCAAGCATGCGGTCAACATGGTGCCCCAGGTCGAGGCCGAGCTCACCCAGCTCACCCGCGACTATGAGGTGCAGAAGGCCAATTACGAGCAGCTGCTCAAGCGCCTGGAATCGGCGGAGATCTCCGAACAAATGGAATCCAAGACCGAGGTCATCGACTTCCGTGTGGTGGATCCGCCGCGCGTGCCCTCCAAGCCCGCCTTCCCCAACCGGCCGCTGCTTTTGTCGCTGGTGCTTTTGGTGGCCCTTGGCGCGGGGGTCGCGGTGGCCTTCCTGGTGAGCCAGATCATTCCCGTCATTCCGGATCGTACGGCGCTGCGCGCGGTGGCCGACTATCCTATCCTGGGTTCGGTTTCCATGGTGTGGAGTCCCGCCCAGAAACGGCAGCGGCGGCGGGGCCTTGCGGCCTTCGCGGCCGCCGTGGGCAGTCTGATCGGTGCTTGGGGCGCGCTTGTCTCCGCCCTCGCGCTGCTTGGCCGCGCCTGACCTAGCGGGGAGCAAACCATGAGTCTGATCGAAAAAGCCGTCAACAAACTAGCCGGCGAGACTGCGCCCGCCGCCTCCCAGGAAGACGACAGCCAGCACACTGCCGCTCCCGCAGCAAAACGGGATCTCATCGCCCAGGCGATGGCGAAGCAGACCAGCTCCGGCACGCCCGGCCGCGAGCCGGCGCGCAGCGCCGCGCCGGTCACGGCCCAGAGCGTCATGGTCAACTTGGCGCGCTTGAAAAGCGCTGGCTTCGTCACGCCGGACGCCGAGCGGACCGAGATCGCCGAAGAGTTCCGTCTCATCAAGCGTCCCCTGCTGATCAATGCTACCGGTCAGGGCGGCGAGGCGGTGCCGCGCGGCAACATGATCCTGGTGACCAGTTCCCTGCCGGGCGAAGGCAAGACCTTCTGTGCCATCAACCTCGCCATTTCCATCGCCATGGAGATGGACCGCACGGTGCTCCTGGTGGATGCCGACGTGGCCAAGCCCAAGCTAATGCAATACCTGGGCGTGCCGGGCGAGAAGGATGGACTGCTCGACGTCTTGCGCAGCGACGGGCTCGCGCTGCCAGACGTGTTGCTTAAGACCAACATCGAGAAACTCACCCTCCTGCCCGCGGGCAAGCCCTACAAGCATGCCACCGAGCTTCTGGCCAGCGAGGCAATGAACCGCTTGGTGGATGACATGGCCAATCGCTATTCCGACCGCATCGTCATCTTCGATTCGCCGCCGCTGCTGGCCACCTCGGAGGCGAGCGTGCTGGCTTCCCACATGGGCCAGATCGTGATGGTGGTGGAGGCGGACCACACGCCCCAAAGCGCCTTGCGCGAAGCGTTGGAGCTGATCGAGGATTCGGGCGCCGCCATCAGCCTCCTGCTCAACAAGACGACCGGCCCCCAGAGTGCCGGTGGCTACTACGGCTATGGCTATGGTTACGGCAAATATGGCACCTGAACGGTGACGGAAGACACGGGGAGGATCAGGACCAAGATGGAGAAGAGCCACCACCTGCGTCTCGCGCTGCTGCTGGCGGCGTTGCCGGCCCTGCCCGCGACCTACGGCGCCGACTGGAAGCTGGAAGCGGGCCTCACGGCGAAGGAGACCTACACCGACAACGTGGACTTGTCCGCGGCCAATCGCAACAGCGATTTCATCACCGAGCTTGCGCCCTACGTCACCCTTTCGAAGAAGGGCGCGCGGCTGGAAGCAGACTTCTCCTACCGCATGCGAAACCTATTCTATGCCGATGAGTCGAGCCGCAGCCGTACTTTCCACCAGCTCGCGGCGCGCGCGAAGGCGGAGCTCTACCAAGAGGAACTGTTCTTGGATGCCACGGCCACCATCAGCCAGCAGATCACGTCCCTGCTGGGGCCCATCGGCGCCGACACTGCCACCACCGCCGGCAACGTCACCAACGTAAGCCAGATCACGTTGAGCCCCTATTGGCAGCACCGCTTTGGCCCCACCGCGAACGGCCTTCTGCGCTACACCCACAGTGAAGTGCGTTCCGGAAACGGCGTGTCCGATTCCACCGTCGATGGCGTGCAGGTGGCCTTGACCAGCGGCAGCGCGTTCCGGGGCGTTTCCTGGGGCCTGCACCACAGCAGCCAGAGCATCGACTACCGAAGCCGCCCGGATGTGCGTTTTTCCACCACCTACGGCACGCTTGGCTACCGCATCCAACCCCGCCTGCAGCTCACGGCCACGGCCGGCTACGACGACAACAACTACGTGCCCCTGGCGGGCAAGAAAGCGGCCGGCAGCTTCTGGCAGGTGGGGGCGACCTGGAATCCCACCTCGCGCAGCGAGCTGTCGGCCTTCACCGGCGAGCGTTATTTCGGCAAGACCTATGGCCTGAAGCTCGATCACCGCATGCGCCGCACCAACTGGCATGCCGGCTACAGCCGGGACGTGACGACCTTCACCAGCCAGTTCACCGTGCCGGCCACGCTCTCCACTGCGGCCTTTTTGGATGCGCTGTATCAGGCAAGCATCCCGGATCCCACCGCCCGAGCGCAGTTCGTGGCGACCCTGATTAGTCTGCTCAACCTGCCCGCCACGCTGAGCGACCCCCTCCACATCTTGTCGCAGCTGGTCTATCTGCAAAAGCGCTTCGATGCCTCGGTGGCTTTTTCCACCGCCAAGACCACCACCGTGTTGTCTTATTACGATCTCTCCCGCGAGGCGCTGGAATCCGGCACCACGGCGGGTAGCCTCATCGCCGGCGGGCCCTTCGCCAGCACCAACACCATCAAGCAGCGGGGCGTGAATTTCGGTGTCTCCTGGCGTCTGTCGCCGCGGCTCACGGCCACCGGCTCCGCGAGTTTCACCCGTAACCGCTTCACCGTGCTCAACCGCACTGACAACCTCAAGGTGTTCAATCTGGGTCTTGCGCGCAGCTTCAATCCGCAGCTCACCGGCAGCCTCAACCTGCGACACCAGCAACGGGATAGCGACGTCGCCGGTGCAGACTTCCGGGAGAACGCCGTGATCGGCACCCTCAACTACCAGTTCTGAGCAGGACGCCGCCGTGTACGAAGCGTTTTATCGCCTACGGGCCAAGCCTTTTTCCCTCAATCCGGACCCGCGCTTCTTCTTCGGCAGCAAGGGCCACAAACGGGCCATGGCCTATCTGGAATACGGCCTGAGCTTGAAGGAGGGCTTCATCGTCATCACCGGCGAGATCGGTGCCGGCAAGACCATGCTGGTGCGCAACCTGTTCAAGAAGCTGGAGCACGAGGACGTGGTGGCTGCGCAGATCGTCTCTACCCAGCTCGACGCCGACGATATGCTGCGTTCCGTGGCGGGCGCTTTCGGGCTGGAGCAAGAGGGTCTGAACAAGGCTTCGCTGCTCAAGAAGCTGGAGAGCTACCTGCTTTCCGTGCACCGCCAGGGCAAGCGGGCGCTCTTGGTGGTGGATGAGGCGCAGAACCTCTCGCCGCGGGCGGTGGAGGAGCTACGCATGCTGTCCAATTTCCAGCACGGCAACGAGCCATTGCTGCAAAGCTTCCTTCTCGGCCAGCCGGAATTCCGCGCCACTTTGCAGAGCGAGGAATTGCAGCAGCTCAAGCAGCGGGTGATCGCCTCCTATCACCTCTCTGCCATGGATGCGGCGGAGACCCGCGCCTACATCCAGCATCGCCTCGACCTGGTCGGCTGGCAGGGCGACCCTTCCATCAGCGACGCCGCCTACCAGCTGATCCATGAGTTCACGGGAGGCATTCCGCGTCGCATCAACACCCTCTGCGACCGGCTCATGCTGTTGGGTTTCCTGGCGGAGAAGCATCATTTCGACCGGGCGGAAGTGCAGGAGGTGATCGACGATCTCTCCCAGGAGGTGGTCTACAGCACGGCGCCCGTTAAGCCCAAACCGGGGCTTGCCGCCGTGCCGGCGGCGCAGGGCGCGCCGGGCCTGGAGGAACGGATCGAAGGCATCGAACGGTCGTTGAACCGCCTGTTGGCCATGATGCGCAAACTGCTGCATACCCTGGGCGAGGACAAGGCCGGGGAGCGCATTTCCCATGGCTGAGCATCCCGACGCGCTGCAAGGTGGCGTGCTGTGCGTGGTGGGCGCACGTCCCAATTTCATGAAGATCGCGCCGATCATGGCGGCGTTCGCCGAATCCGGCATTCCTGCGCGGCTGCTGCACACCGGTCAGCACTACGACGAAGCCATGAATCAGCGCTTCTTCGCCGATTTGGGCATCCCTGAGCCGGACATCAACCTGGAAGTGGGCTCGGGCAGTCACGCCCAGCAGACTGCCGAGATCATGCGCCGCTTCGAGCCCGTGTTGGACGCACTGCGGCCGCGCGCGGTACTGGTGGTGGGCGATGTCAATTCCACCATCGCCTGCGCCCTGGTGGCGGCAAAAAAAGGCGTGGCGGTGATCCACGTAGAGGCCGGTTTGCGCAGCTTCGACCGCAGCATGCCGGAAGAGATCAACCGGGTGCTCACCGACCAGCTCTCGGACCTGCTCTACACCACCGAACGATCGGCGGCTACCAATCTGGCGCGGGAAGGCATCGACCCGTCGCACATCCATTTCGTCGGCAACGTGATGATCGACACCCTGCGCCACAACCTGCCGCGGGCGGTGCCCGTGGCGGTCACTCTGGCCACTGCCGGTGTCACGGATTCGCTTGCCCCCGGCGGCTATGGCGTGCTCACCCTGCATCGTCCCTCCAACGTGGACCACGCGCCTACCCTCACCCGCCTGCTTGCCACCATGAAGGAGATCGCGCTACAGCTGCCCTTGCTGTTTCCCTTGCACCCGCGCACGCGAGCGCGCATCCGAGAGTTTGGCCTGGAGAAGCTGATCAGCGATTCCCGCATCCATCTCCTGCCGCCCCAAGGCTACTTGGAAATGCTGGGCCTTATGCGCGATGCCCGCCTGGTGCTCACCGATTCCGGCGGCATCCAAGAGGAAACCACCGCACTGGGCGTGCCCTGCCTCACGCTGCGCGAGAACACCGAGCGGCCCATCACGGTGGAGGAAGGCACCAACACGCTGGTGGGATCTTCGCGTGAGGCCATTCTGGCCACGGTTGCCGATATCCTCGCCACCGGCGGCAAGGCGGGGCGGCTGCCGGAATACTGGGACGGTCAGGCGGCACGGCGCATCGCCGCGCACCTGTCGGGCTGGCTCAAGCTTCCATGCGCAAGGACGAAAGCGGCATGAAAAACGCCATGACCATCGACGTGGAGGATTACTTCCACGTCTCCGCCTTCGCTCGCCACATTCCCCGCGAGCACTGGGAGCATCTCCCCTGCCGCGTGGAGCGCAACGTGGAGCGTATCCTAGTTCTGCTCGCCGAGCACGGCACCCATGCCACCTTCTTCACCCTGGGCTGGGTGGCGGAGCGCTATCCGGGGCTCGTGCGTCGCATCGTCGCGGCGGGGCATGAGCTTGCCAGCCACGGTTATGCCCACCGGCGCGCCAGTGAGCAAAGTCGCGCGCAGTTCCGCACCGACATTACGCGCGCCAAGTGCATCCTGGAAGACACCGCGGGGGTACCGGTGCTGGGTTATCGGGCGCCGAGCTTTTCCATCAACCATCACAACCTATGGGCTTTGGATGAGCTGGCGCAGGCCGGTTACCGCTACAGCTCCAGCATTTACCCCGTGCGCCACGACCACTACGGCATGCCGGATGCGCCGCGCTTCGCCCACCATCCACGCGGCCAGGATGGCGTGATGGAACTGCCCGCTACCACGGTGCAACTTTTCGGACGCAATCTGCCCGCTGCCGGTGGCGGCTGGTTCCGCTTGTTGCCCTATCCCATTTCGCGCTGGATGCTCAACCGCGTGAACCGGCGTGATGGCCAGCCCGGCATCTTCTACTTTCATCCGTGGGAAATCGACCCGGACCAACCGCGTCAGCGCGGCGTGGGCGCCAAGACCCGCTTCCGGCACTACGTCAACCTATCGCGCATGGAAGGTCGCCTCAACCGTCTGCTCGAGGATTTCCAATGGGACCGGATGGACCGCATCTTCTTGAACGCGACGCACTGAGGCTTGCGGTACGCACCCTCACGGCCGCCGACACCGCGCGCTGGGACGCCTTCGTTGCGGCCTGCCCGGAGGCCACCTTTTTCCACCGCGCGGGCTGGAAAACCGTGATCGAGCGCGCCTTCGGTCACCGCACCCATTACCTGTTCGCCGAGCGTGATGGGACCATCGTGGGCGTGCTGCCTCTCACGGAAATCAAGAGCCGCCTGTTCGGCCACGCGCTGATTTCCAACGCGTTCTGCGTCTATGGCGGAATCGCCGCCACGGACGAAGACGCGCGCCAGGCCCTGGATACGCATGCCAGGGCGCTGGCGCGGCAACTTTGCGTCGGCCATCTGGAATACCGGAATTTGCGCCCCTTCCACCGCGACTGGCCGACCCAAGACCTCTACTACACCTTTCGTAAGGAAATCGCGCCCGACGTGGAGACCAACCTCAAGGCCATCCCCCGCAAGCAGCGCGCCATGGTGCGCAAGGGCATGAAGCATGGCCTCAAGGCCGAGTTCGATGGCGACGTGGAGCGCTTCTACGCCCTGTTCGCCGATAACGTGCACCGCCACGGCACGCCTGCGCTGCCGCGTCGCTATTTCGCGCTCCTCAAAGAAGTGTTTGGTGCAGATTGCGACGTGCTCATCGTGACCCACGCCGGGCGGCCGGTATCGGGTGTCCTCACCTTCTGGTTTCGCGATGAGGTGCTCCCCTATTACGCGGGCGACGTACCAGTTGCGCGCGAATTGGCGGCCAACGATTTCAAGTACTGGGCGCTGATGCGTCATGCCTGCGAGCGCGGCTACCGCGTGTTCGACTACGGACGCAGCAAGCGCGGCACCGGCCAATTCGATTTCAAGAAGAACTGGGGCTTCGAACCCCAGCCCCTGCATTACGAGTACGACCTCGTGCGCTTGCCCGCCATTCCCCAGCACAACCCTGCCAATCCCAAGTACCGGCTGTTCATTGCCTTGTGGAAGCGCTTGCCCTTGCCCGTGGCCAATGCTTTGGGTCCTGCCATCGTCAAGAACCTGGGATGAGGCTCTGCCACGCCAGACGGATCCGGAACGAAGGCCGCATGAACGACCTGCTCTACCTGGTGCACCGCATTCCTTACCCACCCAACAAGGGGGATAAAATCCGCTCCTTTCACCTGCTGCGCCATCTGGCGCGGCGGCATCGGGTACACTTGGGCGCGTTCGTGGACGATCCTGCCGACTGGGCGCAGGCACCGGCTCTGCGCGAATGGGTGCGGGGTGAGCTCTGCCTGCGGCCACTGACCCGACCGCGTGCCCTATTGCGAAGCCTCACCGGCTTTGTGACCGGCGAGCCCCTTTCCCTCCCCTATTATCGCGATGGCCCCATGCAGCGCTGGGTCGAGGCGCGCCTCGCCGCCGGTGTCGGCCAGGTGCTGGTCTATTCGTCCTCGATGGCGCCCTATGTGCTGGCGCACGATGGGCTGCGGCGGGTGATCGATTTCGTGGACATCGATTCGGACAAGTGGCGCCAGTACGCGGCGCGCCGCCCCTGGCCGCTGAGTGTGCTTTATCGGCGCGAGGCTTATCGTCTGTTTGCCTTCGAGCGGCAAGTGGCGCTTAGCTTCGATGCCGCCACCTTCGTTTCCGAGACGGAGGCGGCGCTGTTTTGTCGCCTCGCGCCGGAGGTCGCCGCCCACGTGTCCGCCTTCAGCAACGGCGTGGACACGGATTACTTCTCGCCGGCAGAAGCGGGCGCGAATCCGTACCCCGCTGGCACCCAGGCGCTGGTGTTCACGGGTGCCATGGACTACTGGGCCAACGTGGATGCGGTCTGCTGGTTCGCGTCCCAAGTCTGGCCCTCCCTACATGCCCGTCATCCTGCGGTTGTCTTCTACATCGTTGGCGCGCGGCCCACTCCTGCGGTGCAGGCCCTGGCCCGACAGCCGGGGGTGGTGGTCACTGGCAGCGTGCCCGACGTGCGGCCCTGGCTCGCTCACGCCCAGGCCGCCGTCGCACCCTTGCGCATCGCGCGCGGCATCCAGAACAAGGTGCTGGAGGCCATGGCCATGGCACGCGCCACGGTGGTCTCGCCCCAGGCGCTGGAAGGCATCCGCGCGCGACCGGACGAAGAGGTCGTGGTGGCAGAGGGTGCGGCCGAGTTTCTCGCCCGCTTGGGCGAATTGCTCGACGATCCGGCACGCGCCACCGCCATCGGCCAGCGCGCCCGCGCCCGGGTGCTCACCGATTACGGCTGGGACGTTCATCTCGCGCGCGTGGATGCTCTGCTCACCGGCGCGCAGACAGACTCTTCTCACCAGAAGTGCGAGGCCCAGGTATGAATGTCCCCAGCAACCGACCCTGGCCTCGCGCCGCCTGGCTCACCCTGGCGGGTGTGGTGGTGCTGTTCTTCATCTACTGGTCCACGGTGGCCTCTACTGTGGCCATCTGGCGGCGTTCCGAGACCTTCGCCCATGGCTTTCTCATCTTTCCCATCTCTGCCTGGCTCATTTGGCAGCGCCGCCGGGAGATCGCCGCCTTGACTCCGGTACCGGACTGGCGCGGCCTGATCCTGCTCGCGGTGCTGGGGCTCGCCTGGCTCGCCGCGGAGGTGGCGCGGGTGCTGGTGATCCAGCAGCTCGCCCTGGTGGCCATGGTTCCTGCGCTGGTGTTCACCTTGCTGGGTTGGCGCATCACCTGGGCCATGGCCTTTCCCCTGGCCTTCCTCCTGTTGGCCGTACCCATGGGCGAATTCCTGATTCCGCCCATGATGGAGTTCACCGCCGACTTTACCGTGGCCGCGCTGCGCCTCACCGGTATTCCCGTCTATCGCGAGGGCACCTTCTTTACCATTCCCAGTGGCAACTGGTCGGTGGTGGAAGGTTGTAGTGGCCTGCGCTACCTCATCGCTTCCTTCACCCTCGGCACCCTCTATGGCTACCTCACCTATCGCAGTCTGAAAAAGCGCTTGCTGTTTGCCTTGGCTTCCATTGTCGTGCCCATCATCGCCAATGGCCTGCGCGCCTACATGATCGTGATGATCGCCCACCTGTCGGACATGCGGCTGGCGCTGGGGGTGGACCATTACATCTACGGCTGGGTGTTCTTCGGCGTTGTCATGCTGCTTTTGTTCTGGATCGGTTCCTTCTGGCGTGAAGACGAGCGGGTCAAGCCCGCGCCGCCCGTGGTGGAGTATGGGTGGGGACTGCCGGGAGGACTCAAGCCCATGCTCGCTGCTAGCCTTATCATCGCCGGATTCTGGCCTGCCTATGCGGCCTACGTGGAAGGCCTTGCCCCGAACAACCTGGCAGTGCGCCTGCAAGCCCCCGCTGGGCGCAATGGCTGGCGCCTGGTGGCCCCGGTCACCGACTGGCGGCCCGAGTACAAGGGCATGGACGCAAGCCTGCACCAGACCTACGGCAAGGACGGGCGCGTGGTGGGCGTCTTCCTCGCCTACTACCGCTACCAGCGCCAGGATGCGGAGCTCATCAACAGTCAGAACGTGATGGTGCGCCAAAAGCATCCCGTGTGGAGCAACGTGGGCGAAGCCGCGCAAGTGGTCGAGTTGGCCGGTCGCCCGGTCACCGTGATCGAGACCCGACTCAGATCCCCGCACCAGCGCCTGCTAGTCTGGCATTGGAACTGGCTCAACGGCCCCTTCACCGTCAACCCCTACTGGGCCAAGTTCTACGAGGCGCGGGCGCGTCTTTTGGGCCACTGGGACGATGCCGCGGCCATCATCGTCTATACGCCCTACGAAGAACGGCCGGAGAACGCGGCGCGGACACTACAGGACTTCCTGCGGGACATGCTGCCTGCGCTCACGGCCAAGTTGGAGCAGGCGGCGGAGACGTGAGCACGCCCAGTGTTCCTCTCATTGCCCACCTGGTGCACCAGTTCGACACGGGCGGGTTGGAAAACGGGATGGTGAATCTGTTGAACCGCATCCCGCCCGAACGCTATCGTCATGCCGTCGTCTGCCTCACGGGCTTTGGCGATTACCGGCTGCGCATCACCAATCCCGCGGTGAGCTTCCATGCCCTGAACAAGCGGCCGGGCAAGGACCCGGGTTGCTACCTGCGGCTGGCGCGCCTCTTTAAGCAGCTTGCGCCGGACCTCGTGCATACGCGCAATCTCTCCGCGCTGGAAGGCCAATTCGTTGCCGCGGCCTGTGGCGTGCGCGCGCGGATTCACGGCGAGCATGGGCGCGACGTGTTCGACCTGGAAGGCAAAAGCCGCAAATACAATCTGCTGCGCCGCCTGGCGCGACCCCTGGTGACGCGCTACATCGCCGTGTCGCAGGATCTCGCGCGCTGGCTGGTGCACACCGTGGGCGTGGCGCCAACGCGGGTGACCCAGATCTACAACGGCGTAGATGGGGAACGCTTCCATCCCCGCGTGGGCCCCCGCCCCGCCATCGGTCCGGCTGGTTTCGTGGAGGCAGCCAGCGTGGTGATTGGTAGCGTGGGTCGCATGGCCGCGGTGAAGGACTTCCCCACCCTCATGCAAGCCTTCGTGCGGGTGGCCAGCCTGCGACCCCAGGCACGCTTGGTAATCATCGGCGAGGGAGTGAGCCGTGGCCACTGCCAGGCCATGGCCGAGGCAGCGGGCATCGTGGACCGGGTCTGGCTGCCAGGGGAGCGGACCGACATTCCCACCCTGATGCGAGCCATGGATGTGTTCGTTCTGCCTTCGCTGGGCGAGGGCATTTCCAACACCATCCTGGAGGCGATGGCGAGTGGTCTGCCGGTGGTGGCGACCCACGTCGGCGGCAATCCCGAGCTGGTGGAGGAGGGCGTCACCGGCCGCCTGGTGCCACCGGGGCGGCCCGATGAACTGGCACGGGCGTTGCTTGAATACGTGGACGACGCGGCAAAGCGCGCACGCGCGGGCGACGCCGCGCGGGCCCGCGTGGATGCGCGCTTCAGTCTGGATGCCATGGTGCGCGGATATCTTGGCGTTTATGACGAGGTCCTGGCGCGCTGCCCGGCCCGCGCCACGGGCCGGGGCTGAGACGAAAACCTTCAACCATGTGCGGCATCGCAGGCATTTTCGACCTCCACGGCGAACGTTCCATCAACCGGATCTTGCTTGCGCACATGAACGAGCGCCAGCACCACCGTGGTCCGGACGAAACGGGGCTGCACCTGGAGCCTGGTCTGGGGCTTGCCCACAAGCGCCTGTCCATCATCGATCTTGCTGCCGGCCAGCAACCCCTGTTCAACGAAGACGGCAGCGTGGTGGTTGTGTTCAACGGCGAGATCTACAACTTCCAGCAACTCGTGCCTGAGCTTACCGCGCGCGGTCACGTGTTTCGCACCCATTGCGATACCGAGGTCATCGTCCATGCTTGGGAGGAATGGGGCGAAGCTTGTGTCGAGCGTCTGCGGGGGATGTTCGCCTTTGCCCTGTGGGACCGCAACCGCCGCACCCTGTTCCTCGCTCGCGACCGTTTTGGCGTCAAGCCGCTCTTTTATGCGCTATTGCCGGACGGCCAGTTTCTGTTCGGCTCGGAACTCAAGGTCCTCACCGCCCATCCACGGTTGCCACGTGTCCTGGATCCCTTGGCGGTGGAGGAGTATTTCGCCTATGGCTACATTCCCGAGCCACGCACCATCTATCGCGACGCTTTCAAGCTGCCGCCCGGCCACACCCTCACCCTGCGCCGCGGCGAGCCGCTGCCTGGGCCGCGCCAGTACTGGGACATTCCCTTCCGTCCGGTGGGGCGACTGTCCCTGGCAGACGCGCAGCAGGAATTGGTGCACCGCTTGCGCGAAGCGGTCGGCATCCGCCTCATGGCGGAAGTACCCCTGGGGGCTTTTCTCTCCGGCGGCGTGGACTCCAGCGCCGTGGTGGCGATGATGGCGAGCCTGTCGCCTGAGCCGGTCAACACCTGCTCCATCGCCTTCAGGGATCCGGCTTTCGACGAAGCCAGCTTCGCCCAGCAAGTGGCGCAGCGCTACGGCACGCGCCACCACGTGGAAACGGTGGACACGGATGACTTTAGCCTCATCGACACGCTGGCCGCGCTCTATGACGAACCCTTCGCCGACTCCTCGGCGCTGCCGACCTATCGGGTGTGCGAACTCGCCAAGCGTCACGTCACCGTTGCCCTTTCCGGCGACGGTGGGGACGAGAGCTTCGCCGGCTATCGGCGCTATCGCTGGCACCTCTACGAAGAGCGGCTGCGCAGCCTCATGCCAGCTGGTCTGCGGCAACCCCTGTTCGGCCTGCTTAGCCGGTTTTATCCCAAGCTCGACTGGGCGCCGAAAGTGTTGCGCGCCAAGTCCACCTTCGAGGCCCTGGCGCGGGATACGGTGGCCGGCTATTTCCACGGCGTGTCCGTCCTGGGTGATCCCCTGCGCAACAGGCTATTTAGCACCCGCTTCAAGCGCGAACTGCAGGGCTACCAGGCGGTGGAAGTCCTGCGCCGCCACGACGCTCGCGCGCCCCAGGACGATCCGGTCTCGCGCGTGCAATATCTGGACATGAAAACTTACCTGGTGGGCGATATCAACACCAAGGTCGATCGCGCGAGCATGGCCCATGCGCTGGAGGTGCGCGAGCCTCTGCTGGATCACGTCTTCATGGAATGGGTGTCGGGCCTGCCGCGCTCACTGAAACTACATGGTCGCCAGGGCAAGTACGTGTTCAAGAAGGCGATGGAACCCTATCTGCCGCACGAAGTACTCTATCGCCCCAAGATGGGCTTCGCCGTTCCCCTGGCGCGCTGGTTCCGCGGGCCGCTGAAAGAGCGCGTGCGCGAGGCCGTGCTGGGCGAACGTCTGGGCGACACGGGCTGGTTCGACATGGCCTTTCTTTGCGAGATGGTGGATGAGCACATGAGTGGCCGGCGTGACCATAGCGCGGCCTTGTGGAGCGTCCTCATGTTCGAAGCGTTCCTGCGCCTCAAGGAAGCTGGCGTTGACGCCTTCGAGCGCGATGGGAGACTTGCCACCGCGTCGGCGGGAGGTCGCTGATGCGCATCCTCCACGTCTTCGACCATTCCCTGCCCCTGCACTCGGGTTACACGTTTCGGAGTGCGGCCATCCTGCGCGAGCAGCGGGCGCTGGGCTGGGAAACCTTCCACCTCACCGGCCCGCGCCAGGTTAAATGCGAAGTGGCGGAGGAAGAGGTGGACGGCCTGCATTTCTACCGTACCGCGCCGCCTACTGGTCTGATGAGCCGGCTGCCGGCGGTCAACCAGCTGGCCGACATGCTGGCCCTGAAGCGGCGTCTTGCCGAAGTCATCGACACCGTCCGCCCAGACATCGTGCACGCCCACTCACCGCAGTTGAACGCCATTCCAGCCCTGCGCGCCGCTCATCGGCGCGGCATTCCGGTGGTGTACGAGGTGCGCGCCTTCTGGGAGGACGCCGCGGTGGACCACGGCACCACCACCGAGGGCAGTCTGCGCTATCGTCTGTCCAAGCACCTGGATACTTACGCCTTCAGGCGCGCGGATGCCGTCACCTGCATCTGCGAGGGGCTGCGTTCCGACATTGTCGCGCGCGGCATCGCCCCGGAGAAGGTGACCGTGATACCCAACGGGGTGGACATCGAGAAATTTCCCCTCGGCAATCCGCCGGATGAGACGCTCAAGGCGCGGTTCGGGCTGACTGGCGCGCGGGTGCTGGGCTTCATCGGCTCCTTCTATGCCTACGAGGGGCTCGATCTATTGCTCGCCGCCTTGCCGAAGATTCTGCAGCAGGCGCCCGACGTGCGCGTGCTGCTGGTGGGCGGCGGGCCGCAGGAGGGCCTGCTGCAGCGCCAGGCGGAGGCGCTGGGCATCGCCGACAAGGTGGTTTTCACCGGTCGCGTGCCCCATGCCGAGGTCAACCGCTACTACGATCTGATCGATCTGTTGGTCTATGCACGCCATCGCATGCGTCTTACCGAACTGGTCACGCCCCTCAAGCCCCTGGAGGCCATGGCCCAAGGCCACCTGTTCGTCGCCTCCGACGTGGGTGGCCACCGGGAACTGATCTGCCACGGCGAAACCGGCTGGCTGTTTCCCGCGGACGACACCGCGGCCCTGGCGCGGGCCGTGCTGCAGGCTTTCGCCAACCGTCACCGCTGGGAGGAGATGCGTGCGCGCGCCCGCCGCTTCGTGGAAACGGAACGCAACTGGAAGGCGAGCGTGGCCCGCTACCACCAGGTCTATGAAGATGCACGGAGACGGCACTGTGGCTGAAAGCCCGCGCCTGGTGGTTTTTTCCTCTTTGTTTCCGAGCAGCGTCCAGCCCGCGGCAGGGCTGTTCATCCGCGAGCGCATGTTCCGTGTCGCGCGCCACCTGCCCCTGCTGGTGGTGGCACCCGTGCCCTGGTTTCCTCTCCAGGGCCTCATCCGTTTGTTCCGCGCGGGCTATCGTCCCATGCCGCCGCTCAAGGAAGTGCAACAAGGCATCGTCGTCTGGCATCCCCGCTTCCTCTCGGTGCCCGGCCTGTTCCGTAGCTGGGACGGCTTGCTCATGGCGGTCTTTTGTCTGCCCCTGCTCAGGCGGCTTAAGAGGGAATTCGGGTTTGATGTGATCGACGCCCATTTCGCCTACCCCGACGGCTACGCTGCCACCTGGCTCGGGCACTGGCTTCACGTGCCGGTCACCATCACCCTGCGCGGCACGGAAGTGCCCCATGCCCTCCACCCGGGCAAGCGCCGTCGCATGCTGGTGGCGCTTGAGCGGGCGGCCCGCGTGTTCGCCGTGGCGGAGGCCCTCGCGCGCCATGTGGTGAGCCTGGGCGCGGATCCGAGCAAAATCCAGGTCGTGGGCAATGGTGTCGATACCCACGTCTTCCACCCGGAAGACCGGGCGGAGGCAAGGGCGCGGCTGTCTCTTCCTCCTGAAGCCAAGATACTGGTCTCCGTGGGCGGGCTGGTGGAACGCAAGGGTTTTCATCGCGTGATCGCGCTGCTGCCGCACTTGCTGCGCGAGTTTCCTGACCTCCTTTATCTCATCGTCGGCGGCGCCTCGCCGGAAGGAGACATGCGCGCCCAGCTCGAACAGCAGGTGGCGCAGCTGGGGCTTGCGCGCCACGTGCGGTTTTTGGGCGTGGTCCCGCCGCAACAACTGCGCTGGCCCCTGTCCGCGGCCGACGTGTTCGTGCTGGCTACCCGCAACGAAGGCTGGGCCAACGTCTTCCTGGAAGCCATGGCCTGCGGACTGCCCGTGGTAACCACCGACGTGGGCGGCAACCGCGAAGTGGTGCGCGACGAGAACCTCGGCTATGTGGTGCCCTTCGGTGATGAAAGCGCGCTATGCGAGGCACTCGCCAAGTCGCTGCGCCGGCAGTGGGATCGCGAGCACATCCGCGCCTACGCGGCCGAGAATTCCTGGGATACCCGCATCGCAACCCTGGTCACCCGTTTCCGGGAGCTGGCAGCGATATGAGTGGCGCTTACACTTGGCTGGTCGCTCACGTGCTGTTTCCTCTGCATGAGCGGCTCAAGGGGCACGACACGGTCAAGCTGCGCCGGCGCTTGGAGGAAAGCCAATGGTGGCCACGGGAAAAGATCGAGGCCATCCAGCTCCTTCGCCTGCGACGCCTTCTTGCCCGCGCCCAGGTGCACGTGCCCTATTATCGGGCGTTGTTCGCGCGCGTCGGGTTCGATCCCGGGCGAGTCGAGCGTGTTGCCGATCTTGGCAGCCTGCCGTTTCTCACCAAGGCCGACATTCGCGCCAATCTGGAAGCGTTGAAAGCGGACGATGCCCAGGGTCTGGCGCGATCCAACACGGGGGGCTCCAGCGGCGAGCCCTTGATCTTTTTCATCGGCAAACAGCGTGTTTCCCACGACGTGGCGGCGAAATGGCGCGCCACCCGCTGGTGGGGTGTGGACATCGGTGATCCGGAAATCGTGGTCTGGGGTTCGCCCATCGAACTTTCCCGCCAGGACCGTTTGCGGGCCTGGCGCGACCGCGTGCTGCGCAGCCATTTGCTTCCCGCCTTCGAGATGTCGCAAGCCCGGTTGGATGGCTATCTGGCAACGATCCGCCGCATGCGGCCGCACATGTTGTTCGGTTACCCATCCTCCCTTGCGCTGATCGCGCAGCACGCCGAGAAACGAGGGGTGGTGATGCACGATCTGGGCATCCGGGTCGCCTTCGTCACCTCGGAGCGGCTCTACGATCACCAGCGGGAGACAATATCCCGCACCTTCGGCTGCCCGGTGGCCAATGGCTACGGGGGCCGCGATGCGGGTTTCATCGCCCATGAGTGTCCAGCCGGCGGCATGCACATTACGGCGGAAGACATCCTCGTGGAAATCGTGGATGAGGCCGGCCGCGTGCTACCGCCGGGGGAAGCGGGCGAGATCGTGGTCACCCATCTCGCCACTGGCGATTTCCCGTTCATCCGCTATCGCACGGGCGACGTGGGGGTGCTGGACGATCGATCCTGTGCCTGTGGTCGCGGGCTACCGCTGCTCAAGGAGATCCAGGGCCGCAACACGGACTTCGTCGTGGCGCAGGACGGCACGGTGATGCATGGCCTAGCGCTCATCTACGTGGTGCGTGACGTGCCGGGTGTCGCCCAGTTCAAGATCGTGCAGGAAAGCGCGGAATTCACCCGCGTGCTTTTGGTGACTGGCCCCGAATTCCAGGAAACGTCACTGGCCGCGATCCGCACCGGCCTTGCCCGTCGCCTTGGCAGTGGTGTGAAGATCGAAATCGAGCGGGTGGCCGAGATTCCCCGCGAGGCTTCCGGCAAATACCGTTATATCGTCAGCAAGGTGGCGCCATGAGGGATTTGCTGCTGGCAGTGGTGTTCTTCGGCGTCCTGCCTTTTGCACTGGCGCGACCCCATTGGGGACTGTATCTGTATTCCTGGATCAGTTACATGAACCCCCATCGGCTGGCCTATGGCTTCGCCTATTCCTTTCCCTGGGCTTATCTCGCCGCGCTCGCCACGCTGGTGGGCGTGCTGTTTTCCAAGGAACCGAAACGCATGCCCTGGACGCGGGAGATGACGGTGCTTCTGCTGCTCGCGCTATGGTGGACCTTCACCACTTTCTTCGCCTTCTATCCCGAACTCGCTTGGAGCCAATGGGAAAAGGTGATGAAGATCATGGCCATGATCTTCATCACGCCCCTAGTGATCAACGACCGGCACAAGCTACGTCTATTGGTGTGGGTGATCGTGCTCTCCCTCGGCTTCTACGGCATCAAGGGTGGCATCTTCACCATCGTCCATGGCGGCGTGTATCGCGTGCAAGGGCCAATGGGATCCTTCATCGGTGGCAACAATGAGATCGCGCTGGCCCTGCTGATGACCATTCCTCTCATGCGCTATCTCCAGCTCACGGAAAAGCACCGCCTCATCCGGCTGGGGCTGACGGCCGCAATCGTGCTCACCGCGCTCGCCGCCATCGGCAGCCAGTCGCGGGGCGCCTTGGTGGGAGCGGCGGTGATGGCCACCATGTTCTGGTGGAAGAGTCGCAACAAGTTTGTTACGGCCATCCTGGTGGTGATGGCTGCGGGTCTGATTTATCTCATCATGCCGGCCCAGTGGTATGAGCGCATGCAGACCATCGAAAGTTACGAAGAAGACGCCTCCGCGCTGGGCCGCATCAACGCCTGGTGGACCGCTTACAACGTGGCCAAGGCACGCATCACGGGCGGCGGCTTCGAGATGTTCCAGGAACCGACTTTCCAGGTTTACGCACCGGAGCCGGATCGGGTACACGACGTGCACTCCGTCTATTTCGAACAATTGGGCGAGCACGGTTTTCCCGCTCTGGCCCTGTGGCTGTTATTGGGGGTTCTCACCTGGCGCACGGGTTCCTGGGTGCTGCGCCGGGTGAGAAAGGATCCGGACAAGAAATGGGCGGCAGACCTGGCGGCCATGGGCCAGGTGACCATGATGGCCTACTACGCCGCCGGCGCTTTTCTGGGGTTGAGCTACTTCGACCTCTACTACCACGTGCTCATGCTGGTCATCCTCGCCAAGGTGGTCCTGCTCCAGGAGGAAAGAGCCACGCAGGCGGTAGCAGCAGTCAGAGGGAAAGGGAATGGGCGGCCAGCCACTGTTCAAGCATCATGACCACCCAGATCATGACGCCGTAGTAGCTGCTATGCTCGGCTTCGTGGGCGGCGATCAGGCGGTCGAGATAGGCCTTGCGCAAAATGCCGCGGCCGCGGAAGGCGTGCAGGCTGTCCAGGGCGAGCGCATTGAGAGTTGCATCTGCCTTCATCCAGACGCCGAAGGGCAGCCCGAAGCCGTGCTTGCGCTTGGTGAGGATCTCGCGCGGCAGAAAATCCTGCAGCGCTTCTTTGTAGAACCAACGCAGGCTTGCTCCGCGGACCTTGAAGGAGGGCGGCAGCGCGCTGGCGAAATCCACCAAGCGCTCGTCCAGCATGGGGTAACGCACCTCGATACCGGCGAGTTCCGCCATGCGCTCCACCTTGCGCAGGTCGTTGTCCGCCAGGGTCTGTTTCCAGTCCAGGTGCAGCATGCGGTTAATGGGATGGCGCGCCCGTGTGCGGAAATACGCCTCGCGCTGGATGGCGAGCGGTCGTTCCGTGTCCACGGCCTCGAGAAATGCACGATCGAAAATTTCTGGCAGGGGATCCCGGTGCAGGAAGTTGTAGGTCTCCAGGCGATCGGGCAAGGGAATGCGCGCCTGTTCCACATAGCGTTTGGCCTTGCGCAAAACTGCGCGGCCATCGGGCAGCCGACGGGCGAGAGGTTCGATCACTGCGCTGCGCAAGCTGGATGGCAGTCTCTGGTAGTGCTCGAACATCATCTGCTTCGCGTAACGGGCATTGCCACCAAAAATTTCATCACCGCCGTCGCCCGCCAGCAGCAGCGGCAGGCCCGCCTCCCGCGCGCGCAGGGCACAGTAGTAGGTGGGCACGGCCGAGGCGTTGCCAAAGGGTTCGTCGTAGGCCTGAGCGATGAGAGGAATGGCTGCGGCCACGTCGGCGGGTGTGACGTAGTATTCGTGGGGCGTGAGCCCGAAATGGCGTACCGCGATGCGGGCGTAGCCCATCTCATCGTAGCCCTCGGCGGCAAAGCCGATGGAAAAACTGTCGGCATGGCCTGCTACCCGCGCCAGCATGCCGCAAACGGTGGAGCTATCCAGTCCACCCGAGAGAAAGGCGCCGGCGCGATCTTTCTCCAGCGCGGCGCGCACAGCCTCCTCCAGCAAGGAATGCAGTTGGCTAGCGCGCGCGTCGAAAGCATTCGTCTCTGCGTCTTCCCAGATGGCTTCCCAGTAGAAGCCGCGCTCGCTCCGGCCATCGCGCCAGAGCAGATACTGCGCCGGCAGGAGCTTTTCCACGCCACGGTAGATGCTGTCGGGCGAGGGCACCATGTGCGCGTGGAGATAATCGAACAGCCCCTGGGCCGACAGCCGGGCGCCCACCGCCGGATGCTGCGTCACACTGTCGAGATTGCGACCGAACACCACGCCTTGGGGCGACGCGGCAAAGCCCAGTTTTTCGATGCCCATGCGGTCGAGGGCCAAAAGCAGGGTGCGTGTGGCGGGTTCCATCAGGGCCAGGGCGAAGCCACCGCGCAAGGCGTTAAGCACATCCAGGCCGTGACGGCGAAAGCCTTGAGCCACCGCTGCCGCCGGACCGTGCTCGGCTGCGATCGCCGCCAGCGCGTCATCGGCGAATCGCACCCGGCCGTGAAGCGCGACGGCCAGGCCCGCCTGGAAATGGCCCGAAGCGCGGCCGAAGGGCGAATGGACGGCAAGACCCGCGTCCGGCTGCAGCACGATGGGCGATGCGCCTTGCCCCATCCCATGGAGCACGTCGGCCGCATCATCGGTGCGAATACCCAGCCAGCCGCAAAGCATGAAACCTCCCTCGTGGCGGAGCGTGCGCGGCGTCCACTGGCACGCGGGCAGTGTGCGCGGACCGTGCGCCGCTCCCCTGATCGAAGGAGTCGATTTTGAGTGAATTCTGGGTGAAAGTCGATAAAACCCTACGCCACCACGCGCAGGCTGGCAGGCGTGTCCTGCGCGGTGTGATCTGGGATCTGCTGCGGCCGGCAGCCAGCCGTCCCGTAATCATCCTCGGTTGCAGCCGCGCTGGCACCACCCTGGTGTACAAAACCTTCTCCGAGTCCCTTGAACTGGGCAGCTTGCAGCGGGAGACCCACGATTTCTGGATGGCGCTGCACCATCCGCGCGCCCGCAACTGGGACACGCATGCCCTCGACGCGCGTCATGCCTCGCCGGCAGACCGGGATTACGTCACCCGCTATTTCTACGCCTGGACCGGCCGCTCGCGCTGGGTGGATAAGAACAACCAGAACGGCCTGTGCGTGCCCTATCTGCATGCGCTTTTTCCGGATGCGCATTTCGTTTACGTCAAGCGTAGCCCCGGCGACAACGTGAACAGTCTGATCGAAGGGTGGGGCAAGCCGGAGGAGTTCGCCACCTGGTCGGCGGAGCTGCCGGAGCAGGTGGCCATCGATGGCGGCCGCTATACTCGCTGGTGCTTCTTTCTCGCCGAGGGCTGGCGTGCTTATAGCCGCGCCTCGATCGAGGAGGTGTGCGCCTTTCAGTATGTGGCCATCAACCAGGCCATCCTCGAAGCCAGGGCCCTTCTCTCGCCCAACCAGTGGTCCGAGGTGTTTTACGAGGATCTGGTGCGCGATCCGGTGAACGAATTCAGGCGTCTATTCAGCGAAGCGGAGCTAAGTTTCACGCCCGCCCTGGAAAAGCATTGCGCGCGTGTGCTGGATACGCCTTACAACGCCTTTTCCGCCATTCGCCTGGACAAATGGAAAGATGGCTGCAACCGGGCGCGCATCGAGCGTATCCTGCCCATGGTCGAACCGGTGGCACGCCGCATGGGATACGAGCCGTGAACGCAGCTCGCCTGCTCTCCGTCTGGCGCGAGCCGGCCCTCACCCATCCCGTCCTGGTCCTGGAGAGCGACGACTGGGGGGCGGATGCGCCCGGCCGGGTGGCTGAGCAAGCGCGGGCGCTCTACGCTCTCATACAAGTGCTAAGAAGTATTCGCGATGCTACCGGGCGCAGCGCCGTGATGACCATTGGGCTGGTGAGCGGCATCATCGATCGCGAAGTCTGGCGCAAGACGGCGCGCTACGTCCGGCTGACCCTCGATCACCCATCCCAGGCCGCGGTGCGGGAGGCCTTAGAAAGCGGTATTGCGGCGGGCGTGTTTGCCATCCAGTGGCACGGGCTGGAGCACTACTGGCCGCCCGCCCTGCTTGCGAGCCGCGCGCAGCCGGCGGTCAGGCGGTGGCTCGAGCAGGAGGCACCCACGGAAGCCTTGCCGGATGCGCTGCAAAGTCGCTGGGTGGATGGGTCGGTCTTGCCCACCCAAGCCATTGCCGGAGCGCTCATCGAACAAGCCATTGCCGAAGAGGCGGCGTGCTTGCGACGATGCTTCGGGCGCGTACCGACCGTGGCCGTACCCAATACCTTCGTGTGGAACGACGACGTGGAAGCCGCTTGGCGGCGTGCCGGCGTCGAGTGGGTGGTGACGCCTGGCGCTCGCCACACGGGCCGTGATGCTCAAGGTCGTTTACTCACAGATCGCCGGTGGCTCTACAACGGCGCGCCCTCTGCCACCGGTGTGCGCTACCTGGTGCGTGACGTCTATTTCGAGCCCGCCCGCGGCCATGACCCCCAGCGGCTGGTGAGCGGACTCGACCGCCAAGTACGCGCGGGCCGGCCCTGCTTGGTGGAAACCCATCGCTTCAACTACCTGGGGCAAAGGGGTGCGCAGGCTCGGGAGGCGCTGCGGTGCGCCCTGGAAATGGCCTTGGCGCGTTACGCGAAGCTACGTTTCGCCGCGAGCGAGGAACTGGGCGCAAAACTCCTCGATAGGGACGCCGACTGGGTCAGGCCGCCCAGGCTTGCACACTGTTGGACGAGACTAGGCGTGACATGAGTGGCCCCCGCTTCTCGGTGATCATTCCCGTCTTCAACGGCGCGGCCTGCCTGGCCCGGGCCATAGACTCGGTGCTGGCGCAGAGCTGGACGGCCCACGAGATCATCGTCGTGGACGATGGTTCCACCGACGCCACGCCGGAAGTCGCGCGGCGCTATGGGGATCGCATCCTTTATCTGCGTCAGGACAACGCTGGGGTATCTGCGGCGCGCAACCGCGGCGCGCGCCAGGCCACTGGTGACTGGCTCGCCTTCCTCGACGCGGACGACTGGTATTACCCAGACCGGCTGCGCTGGCACGCAGAATGGATCGCCGCCCGGCCGGGGCTGGATTTCTTCACCGGCGACTATGACTACGTGCGCACGGACGGTAGCCTCATTTCCCACTCCATGGACCAGCACGAATCCGGCCAGGCAATGCTGCGCAAGGCTAAGGGCTTGCCGCACGTGGTGATGGAGTCGGACGAATTCGAGATCTTCGTTGCCGACCATTTCGGCGATACCCATACGCTATCGGTGCCGCGGGCCACCTTCCTGCGTCTGGGCGGTTATCCCGAAGGCTATCGCGTGTGCGAGGACGTGTTTTTCCTGGTGCGGCTGTGTGCGGCGAGTCGTCGCGTGGGCGTGGTGTGTCGGCCCATGGCGGCCTATGTCATCCACGAAGCCAGCGCCACGCGGCGGGATCCGCTGCGGGCGCAGCAGGAGAACGTGCGTACCCTGGAAGCCATGGCGCGCGAGTCCGTGGCCTATCCCGCGCAGGTGCGCCGGGGTGTGCTGGCGCGGCTGCGGCGGGGGCGCCTGAACCTGGGCTATGCCCTGGCGCGCACGGGCCGGCGCTGGGCGGCCGTGCGCGCGGTGTTGCCCAACCTGTGGCAATCTGCCCGAGGGCTCCGGGATGTGCTTTCCATGGTGCGCGGATGAGGGCAACGGCTGTCTTGCCAGGCAGCAGCAATGGCGTGGCTGTCCATGGCGTTCATCCTTGTCAAACCCGCATCGCGATGGCGCAATCGCAAGCACGGTCGTGCAGCAGTTTTCCAGGCGATGGCAACATCGGCCCGGATGTGCAGCCCACCCGTCTGGGTGCGCGTGGCCGATAGAGGCTGATCATCCACGGAGAGCCTAGGCTGTGCGACTCATCGTGATCACCGAACTTTACCTACCTACCAAGGGCGGCACTGCCGTCTGGTTCGACCAGGTCTACCGCCGTCTGGGCGGCAAGGACATCCACGTGGTAACGGCGGATGTGCCGGGCGCGGCGCAGCACGACGCGGCCCATCCCAACACGGTGCACCGGCTCTCGCTGCGACGTCATTGGTGGCTCAGGCCCGAGTCGCTGGCCATGTATGGGAAGTTTTTCTTCAAGAGTCTGGGCCTCGCCCTGCGCCATCGATTCCAGGCCGTGCACGCCGGCCGCGTGTTGCCGGAAGGGCTGGTGGCGTGGCTGGTGGCGCGCATCGCCCGCATCCCGGTGGTGGTCTATGCCCATGGCGAGGAAATCACCACCTGGCGCCAGCCCGCCAAATTCCGCGTCATGGGCTTCGTGTATCGCCATGCGGACTGGGTGATCGCCAACAGCGAATTTACGCGCGACGAGCTGACCAAGCTGGGGGTCGCGCCGCAGCGCATCGTTCTGATTCACCCCGGTGTCGATACCGAGCATTTCCGCCCCGGCTTGCCGTGCGATGACCTCAAGGCTTCCATCGGCCTGGCGGCCCACGAGAAACTCATCTTGTCCGTAGGCCGCCTCTCCCGGCGTAAGGGTTTCGATATGGTGATCCGCAGCCTGCCGGAACTCTTGAAGCAGGGGCGACCCGTGCGTTACGCGTTGATCGGCATCGGCGAGGATTGGGACTACCTGCATAGCCTGGCGCGAGATTGCGGCGTGGCCGACCGTGTGCACTTCTTGGGCCACGTCCCGAGCGAAGACCTACCCCGTTGGTACAATGCGTGTGACGTGTTCGCGATGCCCAATCGGGAAATCAACGGCGACACGGAGGGGTTCGGTATGGTGTTCTTGGAAGCTGCGGCCTGCGGCAAACCCGCCCTTGCCGGAAACGCAGGCGGGACGGGGGCGGCGGTCGTGCACGGGGTCACCGGGCTACGCATCGACGCGAACGATGTGCGCCCCGTCTCTTCGGCGCTGGCCCAGCTGCTTGCCGACGACAGCGGCGCACAAACGATGGCCGACCAAGCGCGAGCTCGCGCCCACCACGAGTTCGACTGGGCGGTCGTCGCGGACCGGACACGACGGCTTGTTAAGGAGGCGAAACGATGAAAACGATTCTGGCAGCCGTAGCCATCCTCGTGGTGCTGGTTGAAGGCATGCCCGTCGCTTCCGCGGGCAGCTATCCAACGGATGAGGAACTCAGAACCCTGCCACCTTTTTGCACCTGGAAGCTGCGCGGTGGAAAAGCAGATCTGGATCGTGGCTTCGCCCTGCTTGGGGAACAGTTCAAAAACGCCCACCACTATTGTGCTGGTTTGAACCACATCAACCGCTATTATCGTGCCGTCGGCTCTCCGGGCGCGAAATCCTTCCTCCACGAGGCGGTCAATGAATTCACCTACATGGTGGAGCATCTCGTGCCCAGTAGCACCCTGGCTGGCGCGAGCTATTTGGGCAGGGCAACGGCCTATGCCCTTTGGGGGCGGGATGGGGAAGCGATGCAAGATTACCAGGCAGCGGTTCGCCATGATCCCCGTCTCGTCAGGGCTTACATCGCGTGGGCGGATTTACTTGCGGAAAGAAAGCTTCCCCAAGACGCGCTCAAGGTCGTGACCGAAGGTCTGCGCTGGAACCCCGGCAGTCGCGACTTGCAAAACCGCTACGAAAAACTCGGCGGCAAGCTGCCCTACCCGGAGCCGGTGGTGGCCCAGGGCAAGGCGAGTGCGCCCGCTGATGCGCAACCCAACGGGCCATCCCCTTCTAATGGCGATCCAAAACCTGCCGACTCAGGCACCTCCCCGGCTTTGCGCGCCGCGCCGCCGCAGCCAAACGCGGCAGGCGCGAACCCAGACAAACCCTATTGTCGTTTCTGTCCCGACGAACCCTGATCAGCTCCGCGCCTGCAACACCTCGTCATATATGGCCGTGATGGCCTGGGTGTGTGCCGGTAGCGCAAAGCGTTGGTGCGCGCACTGGGCGGCGTTGAGGCTCATTTGCGCCCAGAGGGTCGGGTTGGAAAGGAGAGTGAGAACCGCCTCAGCAAAGCCGTGGACGTCACCGACGTTCCTGAGGAAGCCCGTTTTGCCATCTTCGATGATTTCGGGAATGCCTCCGCTCCTGCTGCCGATGACGGGCCGGCCGCAGGCCATGGCTTCCACCACGACCCGGCCAAAGGGCTCGAACTGGGAAGGTACGATCAGGACGAACAGTTGCCGCAAGATGTCCGGGATGTCGGTGCGATGCCCGAGAAACTGCACGTGAGCTTCGATTCCAAGACTGCGTGTCAACTGTTCCAACTGAGCGCGCCTTCCGGTACCCTCCGTGTCTTCACCCACGATCCAGAACGCCAGGTCGGTACGGTGGCCAAGCAAAATGGCTGCCATGCGCAGAAAATCTTCGTGCCGCTTGAAGGGGGCAAAGTTCGCGACAATACCCACTCGAAACGGCGGCGTCGCGGGCAGCGGCGCGTGCGGGAAGCGTTCCAGGTCCACTGCGTTGTGCACTACGTACGGCCGGCTGCGGGGCGTCATCCGTTGCAACAGGGGCCAGAGCGCATCGCGCATGGCCTGGCTGTTGAAAATGAATGCGGCAGGCTTGGGCAGGCCATGCAAAGTCCAGCGCGCGCCCGCTTCATCCACGGGAAAGCGCACGTGGGTCACATAGGGAATACCCGCAAGCCCCGCCGCCAGCGCGAAGGATCGGCTGAGATCGAAACCGTTGCCATGGATGATGGCCGGACGCACCCGGCGAAAGAGGCGATACCAATGCAGCGTGCCCAGGGCGCAAGCCAAGGGGCGGCTGGCGGTCAAGGGTTGAAAAGGGTATACCTCAACGGGCAAGCCCAAGGCGCGCGCGTGTTCGGTAAACTGTCCTTCGCCGGGCACCACGACGTGGGGCTGCCAGCCATATTCCGGCAGTTTCGACATAAGGCCCAGCAGACTCATGCCGCCGCCGCCCAGCTTGGCGAGACGAGCCCGTCCCGGCTGAGGGCTGTTGTTGATGAGGAGGCAGGTTCGCATGGCGCTCACGCGCTAAAGGACCGTTTCGCGCGCCGCGCGCGGTAACGGACGGCATCGAGACCGATCCAGCCGGGCTCGATCGTTTCGGGCGCGAATAGGGCGTTGTACTGATTCTCCTGCGCGGCTTGCTTCGGCTTCATTGGGCGCAAGCCCTTCTCGGTGATGGCATACATGTAGTAGCCGCGGGCGACCACGTCGCAGGCCAGTTCGACGGCATTGCTTCCCAGCGCACGCAGAAACCCGTCCGTGATTTCCATCAGTAGATAAAGACGGTCCGTTTCGATGATCCGCGCCATGCCGCGCACGACGCGGTGTTCCGCGCCTTCCACGTCGATCTTGACCAGCCGCAGCGGCGTGACTTCTTCGATCAATGCGTCCATCGGCCGGGTCTTAACCTCGAATCGCGCCGCGGCATCCGCGATCGCGCGCAGACTGGAAACGCCCTTGTGGCCCGCGGGGCCCTCATGGAAGGTCACGGTGTCCTCGCGGTCCGACAGCGCGAAATCGTATAGCGTCACGTTCCGATAGCCGTTGAGCTTCAGGTCGGCTTCTAGCCGGTCGCGCAGCGCGGGCAGAGGCTCGAAGCTGAACACGCGTCCTTCGAGTCCCACTGCTTGCGCGGCCAGCAGCGTGAAGAAGCCGGCATTGGCGCCGACATCGGCGAAGTGGTCCCCGGGGCGTAGCAGACTGGCGATGACGCGAGCGGTCGCGGGCTCATAGTCCCCCGTGAGATAGACGTATTGACCGAGCCAATCCCCGAGATCGGCATGGAAGCGAAATCCGTGGCGCGTCTTGACCAGCCGTGTCCCTAGCCTATCGCCCTGTCGGCGCAGCAGGGGCAATGTGGCGGCGATGATGCGCCAGCGGCCACGAGTCACCGGACTGTGGCGCAGCCAGGCAGCCGCGGCGAGAATGGCGGTTTTCTCCGTCAGCTTCATCCGCGCGCGGCCTCCCCCGTCATGCAACTGGGAATGGGATTGCCGGCCAGCTCTTGACCGGCGAGCGTGGTCAACCGATGCCACAGGCTACGCAAAAGCTCCGGATGCTCGGCGGCGCAGTCGAACCGGCATTCCGGATCGGCTTCCATGTCGAAGAGTCGCAGCAGCAACCCTTCTTCCAGGGGCTGGCAGACCAGCTTCCAGCGACCAACACGCAATGCGCGATCTTTCGCCAGGCGCACCGCCGATTCCCACTCGGGTTTGACCGAGATGGTGCCGGTGGCGAAGTCGCGCACGGTGAGAAGTTCGGTCAGGGGTGGGTACAGTCTGTGCTGGGGATGCATGTCGGGCAGGCGCGAAAGCCAGATGCCCGTCTCGGTGAGAACCTCCCGCGGCGCGCCGCCCGCCTGGCCCCGCATGAGGCGCACAAGGGAGCATCCGTCCATGGCTGCTTGCTCACGCTTGGCCATTCCACACAGATCGAGCAAGGTGGGCGCGAGGTCGATGGCGCGCACGGGTTCCGTCACCACCCTGGGTGCGATCCCAGGCCCGCAGATCACCAGGGGAATGCGGTTGGATGCATCACTCACCACCGAGTTGCCCTGCCCCCAGGTGCCATGCTCGAAGAACTCCATGCCGTGGTCCGAGTAGAGCACGATGATGGTGTTGTGCGCGAGCCCACACGCTTCCAGGTGAGCCAGAATGGCCCGCACCTCCTCATCGAAGCGCGCCACGCAGCCATCGTAGAGCGCGATGATCTGGTCCAAGTCGAAGGCGGTGCGAGGCTCGGCCTGGCGCCGTATGATCTCCCAGGGGTCGGTCACGCGGGACAAGGCGAACTTGGACTCGCCCGTGTAGTCGCGGGGCGCGTACCGCAGGTAGTAGGGATACTCGGAGCCGAACGGTCCATGGGTGGTGGAGAAAAACACATTGAGCAGAAAAGGACGCTCGTCCGCCGCACACTCGCTGAGAAGGTGGCGCGCTTCCCGTCCCAGGAAGTCGGTGTTGGGCACGCCGGCCAGATAAAAGATTTCTGGCAGGAAGCGGCGCCCGAAGGCATTGTGGGTGAAGAGCGCGAGGAATAGCCGCAGGTCCTTCGGACCCTGCCGGATGAACAATGAAATGTTCCACTGATCCTCAGGCGTGTCCACCCGCTCGAATCCGAGCTCGAACTTGCCCAGATCGGCACCACACCAGTCCGACAAGGCAAGCGTCCGATAACCGCAGCGCCGCAACATGTGCGGCAGCGCAGGGCTGGCCAGCTGGGTGGCCTCATCGGGGACGAAATTGTCCCCAACACCTAGCCGCGCGGGCCAGCAACCAGTGAGCAGGGCAAGCAGCGAGGGTGCCGTGCGCGCGCAGGGCGTGAAGCACCCATCAAACCGCACCCCGCGTCGGGAAAGCTCCAGCAAGAAAGGCGCCGCATTGCGCGTGTGACTGCCATCCAGCCGGTCCGCGCGCAGCGTGTCGCAACCGAGCAGCAGCAGATTGGGTGGTCCTTCACGGCGAACTGCCGTGACCGGGCGCGCCTCCACAGGTCGCAGCCATAAGGCCAGAAGGCCATAGAAGGACAGCCCCGCGAGCCAGGCCAACGCAGCCGTAAGACGGCCCTCAAGCGCATCGCCTAGTGCCATGGCGAGCGCGGCGGCGGTCGGCACCCCGACCGCGAGCATGGTCGCTCCTTTGAGGCGCGTTGGCGTGAGTCGAAACCAGATGGGGTAGAGGCGGCTGATCCGGTAGCGGTACGAGGCGGCGATATTGGCGGGCAGCCAAAGCAACTGGCGGAGAAACTGCAGACCCGTAAGTAACACCAGAGAGGTGAAGGCCGCGACGAGTTGTCCGCCCAAGGAAGCGCCTTGGCCCAGCCAGCGGGCGACGGCGTGCTGCATGGCCACACCAGGAATCGCCAACAGGCTGGCAATCACGAAGGCCCAGGCCGTGAGTCGCAGCTGGGCCAGCAAGGCCTGGACGCGGTAGCGGCGGATGATCTCGGCAGGCAGCCGTGGCCCAGCCATCACGAAGGCGCGCAGCGACCACAGGGACAATCCGAGCGCGGCGCCGGCGGCAACCAGCGAAACGGCCAGGATACCCTGCGTCATGCCCCGGGGGGCGGCCTGCCAGCCCGCAGCGAGGGCCGAGGCGGCGGAGAGGATCATCAGCACAAGAAACATCCGCGTGCGCCGGATTTCTCCGTCGCGCCAGGCGGGTCGCCAGCGGTTAGCATGAGCGCCCGCCATTTCCCCAAGGGTGGCGGCGAGGCGCACCAGGTAGTAGCGCATGCGCGCAGGCGTCGGAGGCCACAGAGCTGACAGAACGTAAATCGATAGCTTCTTCCAATGGTAGGGCGCGATACCGGTGCGCACCCGGCGGCGAATGATTTCCGTTTTGGAGCGGGCGAATGCCTTCCGGAGCACATAGGCGATGCTTAGCCGCTTGGGGTCCACATGGTGGTACTGCAGCATGTCTGGCACATAGCGGCAGCGTTCACCCAGGGCGAACGCCCTCTCCAGAAAATCTGCGTCCTCGCTGCCGCCCAGGTCGTGCCCACGAGGACCCAGCTTGACCGAAAACGCACCCACGCGATCGAATACATCGCCGCGCAGCGCGAGAACGCCCCCACCGGGTAAACCATCGGCGGGTGTGAGTTCCCGAGGCTCGCTGCCCCAGCCACTCTGGGGCACGGGGCGCGGCCGAATCGCGTAACGCCCTTCGGTATGCACCCAGGGGGGCTCACTGCCATCCCAGTCCGGGACGATGCGGCCACAGAACAGGCTGAACTGCGGCCATGCGTCCGCGGCTCGACAGGCCGCCAGCAGATAGTCCTGCGCGACCCGCTGATCGTCATCCACGAAGGCCACCAGGTCTGCGGTGCGCAGCCGCGGGATGGCGGCGTTCAAGGCGTGCACCTTGCCGGGCTGCGCTTCGCTGAACCAGGACAGCGGCAGCACGGAGGCATCTTGGATGCTGCGCGTGGCCTCCCGTTCCAGCAATGCGTGTGTGTCATCGGTGCAGGCGTTGGCCACGACCAAAATATCCACGCGCCATCCTGTAGGCCGCTTGGCCGCGTTCAGAGATTCGAGAGCGCGCGCCAAGAGTGTGGCGCGGTTGTGGGTGCAGATGAGAATGGTCAGTTGCTTGACACCGTTGCCCGGCATGGAATCGCTCATGACCGACGACGCCGCAACAGGCCGTGCAACGTGCCCAGAAAATGGGCGACGATGATTTGTCGATGAACCGCTTCGTCTGGCGTAGCGAACACGCTGCCCGCCACGGCACGGCCCACGGCACGCAAAGTTTGGGGGAGAAGATACAGGGGGACGTTGAGCAGCCGTCGCGTGCCGGGTACATCGCGGCTCTCGGCAATGTTACGGCTGGTCTGATAACGCCACCGCAGAAGGTAGCGCCGCGTAAGCCGGAAGGTTTCCACCTTGTGATGCACACGGGCCCGGCCGAGAAACACTACCTTGAGCCCCGCGGCGAGGATACGCTCGAACATCTCCCCGTCCTCACCGCTGGCCAGCACCTGGCCGGTGCGGCCACGACGCGTGTCGAAGAGCCCAACGCGGTCGAAAACCCAGCGGCAGAAGGCCATGTTCGCGCCGAAGGGTGCCTGGCTGGGGTCGGTGATGGGATAGTCATCGGTGCGTTCGGTGCGCACCGCGACGAAGCCATAGAAACGCGGCGTGAACCAGGCTGGAGGCGCGATTTCGAACATGGGCGCGATAAAACCGCCACATGCATCAGCCCCATGCTGCGCCATGCCGCTCAAAACTTGTTCCAGCCAGTCCGGCTCTGGATGCACGTCATCGTCCGTGAACAGAAGAATCTCGCCCCGTGCTTCGGCAATACCTCGGTTACGGGCGTGGGATAGTCCCTGGGTTGGATGGAAGACATAGCGAAGGATCGGCCACTGTGCCTGGAAGCGTGCCACTACGGCACGCGTGTCGTCGCGGGAGTTGTTGTCCACGACGATCACTTCCCAGGTGCGACCGGCCATGACTTGTTGATTGCGCAGGCACTGCAACGTTTCCGCGAGAGACTGGGCGCGATTGTAAGTGCAGACGATCACTGTGGCATGGAGGCGCTCAGGCTCCATCATGTGCTCCCAAGGTGTGGCCCGCATCGAGTATGCGATCCAATGCGTCCAGCACGGCGCTATCTCGATCCGCGTCGAACTTGCGGCCGAAATCCTTGCCGGATGCGATCATGGCCGGTAAATGTTCCATGGTGAGTGTGACCGGATGAGCGGCCGTGTCACTCGCCCACAAAATGAAGCGTCTGTTGTCACCGCAGTGCACGCGCAAGGGGCTGTTGCACAACACGGTGGCGAAGAGTGATTCAGAAGGGATCAAGCTGGTGCGATACAAGGCGACCAGACCGGGTCTCTGGTCTAGCGTTTCCAGGAGATATTCGACGGCCTGGCGAGACAGCACGAACCAGTCGCTGCCAAACCAGCAGGGCCAAGACTCGCTAAACGGCAAGCGATGACGCCTGACACCGAGCAGTTGAGGCAGGCCGCGGGGCCGCCGTTCGAGCCGAATGAAACGCTGAGATTGGTTGAGTCGCGTGCGCACAATGCCAGCGAAAGCTTTCACCCAGGGCGGCAGGAGGTAGGCGTGGCGAAACTTCGGTAGAACCCAGTAGCGATAGCAATACCGGTAAAGATACTCATGCTCCGGCGAGGCATCGAGATAGGCATCCTGGGCCTCTTTAAGAAGCGCTCGCTCGCTCTGGGCCAAGGGACGCAAAGGATAGTCCTGGCCGCTGATGAGTTGCACGTAACGCCAGCCATTTTCCGTGAGCAGTCGTCGGTATCCCGCGAGCACGGCCTCGACCATAGAATAGTCACCCCACTGCACGGTGATGCGAGGGATGATGAGGCCCACATCCAATGCCGCCAGGCGCGCCGGTTCCGGTACCGGCTGCTTGCCATCGAAATGAAGCGCGATCAAGGCGTTGGGGCTGTCTCTCCGCAGGCGCTCCAGCAGACGAAGCAACTGCTGCGGCTTGTGATGAGCCATGACAAGGTAAGCCACTGGAGCCACGGTCATGATGTTCCCTCACGGGGTGTATCTTCGCGCACACGCAATAACCCTGCATGCCAGGATTCTGGCAGCCACGCGGGCAGCATGTAGAGCCAGTCTTTCAGGCCCCCATAGCCGTGTTTCATGACCTCCCGAAAGATTCTGCGGGCGGCCGGCAAATCCCGCTGCCAGTAACTTTCGTAGCCCATGCGCAACACGGGGCCCCACAGCACGTGGCGAACGGTTTGCCGCCCCAGTTGTCGTCGGATCTCCGGATGAGTGGCAAGGAATTTTTGCTGGGCTCTCACCTGGTAGCGGGCGATCTTGGCGCGATCGCGGGTCATTTGACCCGAGCCATGATGGTGGTAATAAGCCAGCACGCGCGCGACGCGAACCAATGGCACGTCTATCGCCGTTCGCAGCCAGAAATCGAAGTCCTCGGCCGCCTTCTGTTGCTCGTCGAAGCCGCGTACCGCCTTGGCCAAGCCAGTGGGCAGCATCGCCGCGTGCACCGGCCAGCGACAGCCTTTGAGCAAGTTCACTGGTTTGTCCGGCGTTTCGTAGTCAGGCGGGACGAAAGGTTGGCCACGCCCTTCGGCCAACCCTACGTTTTGCCAGCCACAATAGGCAATCGCAGACCGGTCGGTGGTTTCCAGGGCCCGCACCATCGCCTCCATAAACTCCGGGTGCCAAGTGTCATCGGCATCGAGAAAGGCCACGAATTGTCCCGTGGCGTGCTCTAGCCCAGCGTTTCGCGATGCGGGCAGGCCGCGATTGCGTTGGCGAATGATCTGGATCCGCGGGTCTGGGAGCGTTGCAAGCACCTCTGCCGTGTCATCGGTGGACCCGTCATCCACGGCGATCAGTTCCCAGTCGGAAAATGTTTGGGCCAACACGCTGCCCACGCTCATCGGCAGGAAGCGGGCGGCGTTGTAGCAGGGCATGATGACGGAGATGGCAGGCATCGTCAGATTCTCGCCGCGATCTGTGATAGGGCATGGCGCGCCACTTGCTGCCAGGCCACGTCGTGGGAGCCCCACGCCAGCTTGCGGGCAAGCACGGAAGTCGAGTCCTTGTTGAAGACAGTCAGCCGCCGCAGGCGATAGGGGTTGCCATCCCGCAGCGCCCAGCCCGTGCGGGTATGGCAGGCCGAGGCATAGCCTGCCGCTTTGACCGCGGCCTCGCAACGCTCATCCCATTTGCCATAAGGGTAGGCGAAGCTGGGCACCTGCCGGCCGAGGAGGTCTTCCAGCCGCGATTTCGAGTCCATGAGCTCGCGCCTTAAGTCCTCATCCCCGAGCTCTGGCAGTCGCGGGTGTGTGATGGTGTGGGAGCCGATTTCCATTCCGGACTCGGCCATGGCCCTGAGTTCCGCAGGTGAGAGCAACCGACTTCGAGGACGGGCATCCGTTTGCCAGGGGTGGGCCTGGTTCAAGTAGCCGGTGGTCACATACCAGGTGGCCTTCATCCCGCGGCGGTTCAATTCTTCCCAGGCAGCCAGATTGTCCACGTAGCCATCATCGAAGGTGATGACCGCAATGCGCGGGCTGGCCTGCGGTGCTTCGCGCAACAGCTCGCTCACCGTGGGCGTGTCGTAGCCCGCGTCTTGGAGAAAATCGAGCTGGGCACGAAAGCGCGCAAGCGACACGGCCCAAGGCCAGCTCGGCGTGCCTCTACCGGCAGTAACCGCGTGATACATGAGGATCACCGGCGGGTGCGTAACCTGGCGGGCGTGGAGCCAACGGCTGATGGGATCGATCCTGGTCATCGCGTATCTCATGCCGGTAAGGGCGAAAGCCCCACGAGTTTGCGCCAGCGATTGGCTTCGCTGCGTAGGGGCGCGGGTGGCTTCAACAAGGCGAGCATGGCATAGGCTGCGAGTCCCGTGCCCGCGATCAGAGGCAGTTGCAGAAAAGGTGAGGTGAGGCCCAACTCGCGGGTGAGCTGGGAGACCGCGAGTAGCACGCACGCTTCTACGGCGCATAGGCGTAATACGGCGGCAAGGGCCTGCCATACGGCCTGCCAGGACGAGCCAATGGTCGAGAGTGCCAGTGCACACATGCGCAGGCCGTGGACCACAGCCACCGCAAGCACGGCGATGGCGATCACATGAATGCCGTAAGATGCCACGACGAGGCACGCGACGGTGAGCAACATCCAGGCCTGGCCTTGCAAGATGCTCTCGCGCCCTAGACGGTTCTGGGCTGCGATCAAGGCACCGGAGACGATTTCCAGAAGCCGAAAAGGCCCGGCAAGGCAGAACAGGGCCAAGGGCCAGGCGGCTGCCTGCCACTTTTCCCCATAAAGCGCAACCACGAAGGGCTCCGCGGCGAAACCTAGGGCGAGAAAGGCAGGAAAGGTGTAGAACGCAAGCAGGGTGAGGGTGCGAACGTATAGGTAACGGGACTGATTGACATCATCCTGCACCTGCGACATCGCCCGGAACACTGTCTGGTAAGTGGAGCCGCCCAACAGACGCAAGGGCATGTCGGACAGACTATCGGCCTTGTTGTACAGGCCGACCGCTGCGGGGCCCAGCGTCTTGGTGATGAGGAAGTTCGGTGTCTGGGCGCGGAAATAAACCAAAAGCTCGTTGAGGACGTTCTTCGCCCCATAGGCGCCGAGGCGGCGTGCGCTTTGTGGGTGGTAACGGGGAATGGGGCGCCAGGGCGCGCGCCAGGATAGGAGCAAGGCCGACAGCACGGCCCCCGCTAGGCCCGATAGCACCAGGCTCCACACCCCCCAGCCCTGCCACGCCCAGAAGATGCTCAAGACACCGGTGAAAATCATGCTCATGAAGCCGATTACCGCCGTTTCCTTGAAGCGCATGGCGCGCCGCAGGCGCACCCCAGGGTTGGCGCTGAAAGGCCGGATGAGGAAGGAAAGCGCCGATACCCGCAGCAGGGGCTCATAGATGGGATGACCAAACCAGCGGGCGAACCAGGGCGCGATGAGAAAAAATCCGGCGTAGATCACCACGCCTATGGCGAGCTGCACTGCGAACAGGGTCTCATAGTCCCTTTCGCTCACCTCCTTGGCCTGCACGGTGGCCTCCCCCATGCCGGCGCTGGCGATCATGCCTACGAAGCCGGTGAAGATCTGCACGGTGACCAACAAACCGAAATCCTCCGGCAGCAGCAGGCGCGCCAACACCACGCCGAAGGCGAACTGCAGCACCTGGCTGCTTAAGCCGCCGAGAACCAGCCACTTGGTGCCGTGCCGAATGCGTTCACCGAGCGTCATGCGTTAAGGACTCAATAAATGCTGGCCAAGAGAGGAAGCAGCAGAAATGCGCGCGACATCGTAGCAAAAGCCATGCCGTTCGCATCCCATGGCAGGTATGGGGTGGAGTTGCGACCCTCTCCTGTTCGAGCAACGCCCTCCCAAGGGGGATTGTGCCGCGCACCCTGGGCACCCCGGCGCTGGGCCTTTGCCGTGGACGTCCGCTCAAGGTCCGCAGTCTTTGCTTCGGTGGGCCTTCCGTCAAGTCCGTCGAGCTTTCGCCAAAAGGCCGGTGGCGACGGGCACCTGTGTGCCCTGCCGTGTGGGCGGAAAGCCGTGTTTTCGCTGGTCCATACCGTGGCATGCGCTCCTTGAGAAGCGCGGCCCTGCCCTTGGCATGAACCCTGCACCGTCGGGCCGCGTGCTGGCGTAAAGGCGGGTGAGAAAGCGAAAACTGTCATGGGGACTTTATGCATGCGAACGCCTCTGATGATGACATTAGTCGCAATGACCATGGTCGTGTTCTCTGGGGGCGTCTGGGGTGCGGCTTTCCCGACGGTGAGCATCGTGCTGCGCTATGACGACTATGCGGCGACCAGTTCCACAGCCCTCGAGCAGCGCCTGTTCACGGCGTTTGCCGCCCAGCGTGTGCCGGTGCTGGTGGCTGTCGTGCCTTTCCCGGGGCGCGCTTATCCCCAGTCGGTGACTGACCTGACGCCTATTGCCCCAGACCTCAGCGAAGAGAAGGTGACGCTGCTCAAGGCACTGCTAAGGAGCGGCATCGGGGAAATTGGTCTGCACGGCTACAGCCATCGTAACAATGGATCGGCTGGCGATGTCGTCACCGAATTTGCAGGGCTGCCTTTCGAGCGCCAGCGGCAATTTCTCCTGCTGGGCCGACGCGCGCTGGAAAGCACGCTGGATGCGCCGGTGCGGGTGTTCACGCCCCCTTTCAACGCGTTCGACGCAAAAACCGTGCGGGCCCTGCGTGAGACGGGCTTTTCCGTGCTCTCCGCCGGGACCACGCCCGCGCAAGAGGCGGGGCCCTTACGTCTTTTGCCTGGCACGGTCTATCCCCAGGGTTTGCGCGCCGCGGTGGCGCGGGCTCGGCAGTTGAAGGAGCCTGCCCTCGTGGTGGTCGTGATGCATCCTTACGACTTCGTGGACAGTGGCGAGGCTATGCCTGGTTTCCGGACCCGCTATCGTGACCAGATGAAGGTGCAGACCTTTCTGGACGATGTGTAGTGGGCGCGCAACCAAGCCGGTGTGCGGTTGATTTCGGTGAGCGAGGCGCTGGAACGGGAGGACCTGTCGCCGCGTCGAGTTGCGGCCAACCATGCCCTCGTGAGCGCGCTGCGCAGCTGGGGCCCGTTGTTGCCCGCCTGGCTTGCACCGCCATCGCCAGATGGCATCTACCTGGAAACGGACCGAGCGGAAGCTCGACGCCTGTGGCTTATCGCGCGGGTGGTCGGTCTAGCGCTTGCCCTGTTTGCGGCGAGCTACTTGCTCACACTTCGGCTGCTGCGACTCGCGCCGTTCCAGCACACGGTGCGCTTACAGCAGACCATGCTGCTCCTCCTGGTGCTGGGCGTTGCCGCCCTCGGATTTGCGCAAGGGTTTTATTTCTCGAAGTTGGCCGTCTTGCTCGTGGCCCTGGGTTGGTTGGCTGCCGGCGCGAAGAGCGGGCGATATTTCTTTCCCCGGTCGCGATCATTGAGACTTTCGAAAGTATGTGACCCGACAGCCGGCGATCGCCCTTCCCGCGCAGACGGGAAGTAAGGCCCAGGTGACCATGGTGGCGCGGTTGCCTAAATCCGGCTCTCGCCTTGCTTGGCCGGAAGGGCCGAGCTGGGTTGCTCCCGTGTGGCGGGCGCCGACCATTTCATGTTCCTGGCCCGTTTCCTCGGCTCCCGCTTACGCAGGGCAGGCGGCAAGGTGTCAATCATGGGCGTCCCGTTCAATAGCCATGGTAGGCTCAACGTGCAAGTGTCATTGCCAGCGAATTGATGCAGCGGGAACGCTGTGGCGATGCAAAGGCCCGCTCCGATAGCGTCCCGCCCGGCTTACCTGTGGTGAGCTATTCGCCCAAATAGGCGCGCCGCACCTCCGGGTTGGCCGCCAGTGCGCTGGCCTCATCGGCCAGGGTGATGAGCCCGTTTTCCATGACATAGCCCCGGTGGCTGACTTGCAGCGCGAGATTGGCATTTTGTTCCACCAGCAGAATGGTGACGCCCTGCTGCGAGATTTCGCGGATGATCTCGAAGATTTTGTGCACCATGAGGGGCGCGAGCCCCATGCTCGGTTCGTCCAGCAAGAGCAATTGCGGCCGGCTCATGAGGGCGCGACCCATGGCGAGCATTTGCTGTTCGCCGCCGGAAAGGGTGCCGGCCTTTTGGTCGGCGCGTTCCTGTAAGCGCGGAAAGCGGGCGAACACGGCTTCCAGGTCGCGACGGATCTGGGCGCGATCGCGGCGGACATAGGCGCCCATTTCGAGATTCTCTTTCACCGTCATGCGGCTGAAGACACCGCGCCCTTCGGGTACTAGGGCGATGCCGCGACGCACGATTTCATGACTGGGCTGGTGGGTGAGGGAAGCGCCGCGAAAGTGCACGGCGCCGCCCGAGGCCGGCACCAGGCCACACAGCGCCTTCAATAGCGAGGTCTTGCCGGCTCCGTTGGCGCCGACCAGGCAGACCAGTTCCCCTTCTTCGACGACGAGGTCCACCCCTTTGACCGCCTTCACGCCCCCGTAGGCGACGGCAAGCTTGCGGAGTTCAAGCAGGCTGGCCAACGGCGCCTCCCAGATAGGCCTCGATCACGCGCGGATCCCGCTTGACGTCTTCGGGTGCGCCTTCTGCGATCTTCTCGCCATAATTGAGCACCGCGACCCGATCGCACAGGCCCATCACCAGCTTCACGTCGTGCTCGATGAGCAAAATGGTGGTGCCGGCGGCGCGCAGTTTTTCTATGAGCTCCACGAGTTCTCGCCGCTCGGCCGGGTTCATGCCGGCGGCGGGTTCGTCCAGGGCGAGCAGCTTGGGGTCGGTGGCCAGCGCCCGGGCGATTTCCAGCCGGCGCTGGTCGCCATAGGGCAGGTGCTTGGCGAGCGCCCGGGCGTGTCTGTCTATACCCACAAGCTTCAGCAACTCATGGGCCTTGGCGCGTATCGCGGCTTCCTCCGCGCGCGTGTTATTGGTGCGCAGGATGGCGTCGAGGACATTGGCACGGGTGCGCACGTGGCAGCCTACCATCACGTTCTCCAGCGCCGTCATGTGGGCGAACAGACGAATGTTCTGGAAGGTGCGGGCCAGGCCCAGCTTGGCCACCGCGTGGGGCTTCAGCCCATTGAGCAGATGGCCGTCCAGACGTATCTCGCCCGCGCTGGGGGTGTACAGGCCGGTGAGACAATTGAACAGCGTGGTCTTGCCCGCGCCGTTGGGGCCGATGAGGCCGAAGATTTCCCCTTGGTGGATGCCTAGGCTCACGTCCTGCAGCGCGGCCAGACCACCGAAGCGTTTGGATAGTCCCCGCGTCTGAAGCAGCATGGGCCGATCATTTCTGCTGGTCATAGAGGGGAGGCGGCTCGTCGGGCGCGTCTTGGTGCTGGAATTCGCGCCGGCGCTGGGCGGAGGGAATCATGCCCTCGGGGCGGAAGAGCATCATACCCACCAGCGCCAGACCGAATAGCAGCATGCGCAAGTCGGCCGGATCGACCAGGATGCGGCCGAAATACCAACGTTGGACATCGCCGACATAGCGTAGCGCCTCGGGCAATACCGTGAGCAGAAACGCGCCCAGCATCACGCCGGCGATGTTGCCCATGCCGCCCAGCACGACCATGCACAGAATCATGATGGACTCGAGCAGGTTGAAACTTTCCGGGCTGATGAAGCCCTGGAAGGCGGCAAACAGGCCACCCGCCACACCACCGAAGGAGGCGCCCATGGCAAAGGCGAGCAGCTTCAGGTTGCGGGTGTTGATGCCCATGGCCGCGGCGGCAGTTTCGTCCTCGCGGATGGCCGCCCAGGCGCGGCCGATACGCGAATCCTGTAGGCGCATGCTGAGGAAGATCACCAGCAGGGTGGCCGCGAGGAAGAGATAGTAATAGCTGTGCGCGCTGGAGAAACGGATGCCCGCGAACTCGTGGGTCTGGCCAAAGGACAGGCCACCGATGACGATCGGGTCGATGAGGGTGATGCCCTGCGGGCCGTTGGTGATGTTGACCGGCGCATCGAGATTGTTCATGAAGATGCGGATGATCTCGCCGAAGCCCAGGGTGACGATGGCCAGATAATCGCCGCGTAGTCTTAGCGTGGGCGCGCCAAGCAGCATGCCAAACACGGCGGCCACGCAAGCCCCCAGAGGCAGCAGCACCCAGAAAGGCAGGTGCAGCCCGAACTGGGGCGAAGCCAGTAGCGCGTAGAGATAGGCCCCCACGGCATAGAAGGCGATGTAACCCAGGTCCAAAAGCCCGGCGTAACCGACCACGATGTTAAGCCCCAGCGCCAGCATCATGTAGAGCAGGGCGAAATCGAGGATGCGCACCCAGCTGCGGCCCAAACCCGCATCCACCAGGAACGGCAGGCAGCCGAGCAGCAACCCGAGCAGGACGAAGCTCAGCCAGGCGTTGCGGCGGGTGGGGGCAACGAGCCTCATGCGGGAAAACCTGCCTCAAAACGCACCAAGCACGCAGTCGCGCGCCGGGCCGATTCGTTTCCAGCTGGAAGCTTCATGACCCGGCTCACGCGCGTTCCCCCACGTGTTCGCCCAGCAAGCCGGACGGTCGCAGCACCAACACCAGGATCAGCACCAAGAAGGCGAACACGTCCTGGTAATTGCTGCCCATGAAACCCCCGGTGAGATCGCCGATGTAGCCTGCCCCCAGGCTTTCGATCACGCCCAGCAAAAGCCCGCCCAGCATGGCGCCGGCGATGTTGCCGATGCCCCCCAGCACCGCGGCGGTGAAAGCTTTCAGCCCGAGCAAAAAGCCCATGTAATAGTGGGCAAGACCATAGTAGGCCGCCACCATCACACCGGCGACGGCGGCCAGCGCCGAGCCGATGATGAAGGTGAGCGCGATCACGGTGTTCACGTTCACGCCCATCAGAGAGGCCACCTGCAGCGATTGGGCGGTGGCGCGCATGGCGCGGCCGAGCTTGGTTTTCTGCACCAGCAGCACGAGGCCGGCCATGATTCCCAGCGACAGCACGAGAATGAAAATCTGCAAGTCGCTGATGGTCGCGCCCCCGATCTGATGGCTGCCCGAGGGCAGGATGGCCGGGAATTTCACGTATTGCCGCCCCCAGACGATCATCGCGATGTTCTGCAGCAGAATGGAGACGCCGATGGCGGTGATCAAAGGCGCCAGCCGCGGCGCATGGCGCAGCGGACGATAGGCCACCCGCTCGATGGTAAAGCCAAGCAACATGCACGTCGGGATGGCCACCAGCACGCCGGTGGCAACGATGAGGATGCCGGGCAGATCCACGTGGGCGCCGACCAGGGCGCCGATCACGGTGAGGGCCACCATGGCGCCCATCATGGTCACTTCGCCATGGGCGAAGTTGATGAGTTCGAGGATGCCATAGACCATGGTGTAGCCCAGCGCGACCAGCGCATAGACGCTGCCGAGGACCAGGCCGTTAATGAGCTGTTGCAGGAAGATGTCCAAGATGGCCTAACAGGGAAAAAGCATGGAAGGGCATTTCACGAACGCTCTGGGCGCGCCTTTGGTTGGCAAAACGGCGGGCGGCCTGCCCGCGGAAGGGGCACCGTGCGCCGATTACTTGCCGCCGCTTCGCACCGTTTCGAGCGGCTCCCACTTGCCGCCCTTGACCTGATAGAGCGTCACGACACCGCTGGCCAGGTCGCCTTTCTGGTCGAACTGAATGTTGCCGGTGACGCCGTCGTAGTTGATCTTCGCCAGCTCAGCCAGGTATTGCTTGGGATCGGTCGAGTTGGCGCGCCGCATGGCTTCCACCATGACCATCACCGCGTCGTAGGCGTACGGTGCGTAGTTTTGGATCTTGCCGTACTTGGCGGTGAATTTTTCTTCGAACGCTTTGCCACCTGGCATCAGGGACAGCGGCAAGCCGGGGCTGGATGCGATCACGCCCTCCGCGTCGGCCCCTGCCAGTTGCAGGAATTCGGCAGTTTGCATGCCATCTCCGCCGAGGAACTGGGCGGTGATGCCCAATCGCTTCATTTGCCGCACCATGGGCGCCGCCTGCGGATCCATGCCCCCAAAGAAGATTACGTCGGGTTGCTTGCCCTTGATGGCGGTGAGAATGGCAGTGAAATCGGTGGCCTTGTCCGAGGTGTATTCCCGCGCGACGATTTCGGCGCCGGCGGCCTTGGCGGCCTTTTCCACCTCGTCCGCCAAGCCCTGCCCATAAGCGGTGCGATCGTCGATGATGGCGACCCTCTTGCCGAGCTTGGCCGCGTACTGGCCCAGCACCCGACCTTGTTGCTCGTCGTTGGTCATGACGCGAAAAGCGGTCTTGAACCCCTGGGCCGTGTATTTCACAGCGGTGGCGGAGGGAGAAATCTGGACGATTCCGGCATCGCTATAGAGCTTGGAGGCGGGAATCGAGGTGCCGGAATTGAGATGCCCGATGACGCCGGCCACGTGCGCGTCGATCAATCGCTGGGCGACGATGGTGGCGGTCTTGGGATCCGCCGCGTCGTCCTCGGCGATGAGCTCGATGCGGGCTTTCTTGCCGGCGATGCTCAGGCCCTTGGCGTTGAGTTCCTCCACCGCCAGGCGGGCGCCGTTTTCGTTGTCCTTGCCCAGGTGGGCCTGGGGGCCCGTCAGCGGGGAGACCGAACCGATCTTGATCACCAATTCGTCCCCGGCCGCCGTTTCGGGCTTTTTGTTGCACCCAGCAAGCGTGAGGGCAAGGCCGGTTGCCACCATTAGCGACGTGAGTAGACGGGATTTCACCAGACCCCTCCTCTGTTTAGTCAAATCCTGGATCGCAAAAGTATATCGCAATCCCCCTCAGCGGACCTCGAGGCGCGCTGGCCAGGCGAAGCGGCACGGCTGGCGGGGCACGCTAGGAACGGCTCGGGAATTTTTCGCCCCCGCTGGCCCGGGGATGAGCGTGCCCCAGGCCCATCGTCTCCCTGTGCACAAGTGCTGCCCGGTGTACCGTTACGCCTACGCCGGCCCGCGCCTGGTGCGGTGGCCGCTTTCGCGCTAAGGTAGGTGCAAGACAGGTGCGTCCGCCGTGAACCCATCTTCCCGCCGCCTTCTGCTGGGGACTGCCCTGGCCTACACGGTCTTCGTGATCTACGGCAGCTTGGTGCCGCTGGATTTCCGGCCGCTGCCCCTTGCCGAGGCGCTGGCGCGTTTCCAAGCCATGCCCTATCTCACCTTGGGCATCGGCTCCCGCGCCGACTGGGTCGCCAACATTCTGCTATTCATCCCCCTCGCCTTTCTCTGGCTGGGCGTGGTGTGGCACCACTCGAGCCGACCGTGGCGACTGGCCGCCACGCTGGCGGTGGGGGCGGCGTCGGTTTTGCTCTCCGTGGCCATCGAGTTTGCCCAGCTCTACTTCCCGCCACGCACCGTTTCCTTGAACGACATCCTGGCAGAGAGCCTCGGGGCGGTCGGGGGCGTGGCCCTCTGGTGGGTGGCGGGAGAGCGACTGGTGGCCTGGGTGGGGGGCTGGCGCGAGGCGCACGGGCCGCTGGCGCGCCACGAACGCCTGCTCGCCCTGTGGCTTTGCGGCTTGTTTTTCTACAACGTGCTGCCCTTGGATCTCACCATCAGCCCGGTAGAGCTATACCACAAGTTTCGCGCTGGGCGGGTGGTGATGCTGCCCTTTGCCGGCTTACCGGCCGACCCGTCGCAGGCCCTCTACGACCTCATCACCGACGTGGCGCTGTGGATCCCGGCCGCCTGGCTGTGGCGGGCCGGCGGCGCGAGCCGGGCGCGGGCCGTGGGCAACACGGTGGCAGCCGCCGCCCTGCTCGAATTCCTGCAACTCTGGGTGTATAGCCGCGTGACCGACGTGACGGATGTGCTCACCGCCGCGCTAGGCGGCTTCATGGGTGCGATCCTTCCACGCCGGGGGGAGGCCATCTTCCCGCGGGCCGCGGCAGCGGCGCTGCTGGGCGCGTGGGTAGTCGTGCTCGTCGGGCTGTTCTGGTATCCCTTCGACTTCCGCGCCGACGGGCCATTCCTGTCGCAGCGGCTCGCGGGGCTTCCGCGCGTGCCTTTCGCGGCCTACTACTTTGGCACCGAATATCGGGCGGCCACCGAGGTGCTGCACAAGCTGCTGTTTTTTGTTCCCCTGGGCTGGCTCGCCGCGCGGGCGGGATGTAAACGGGGTGCGGCGCTGGTGTTGAGCCTGGCGGTGGCTGCGCTCCTGGAGGGCGGGCAGTTTTTCCTGCCGGGCAAGCATGCCGACCTCACCGACTGGCTGATCGAGGGCTGTGGCGGCGGGATCGGGGTGTGGCTGAGCGGCTGGCTGGCAAAGGGCACGCTGAGTCCCACCGTGCTCCCAGCGCGCGCCTCTCAGCGCCCGCGGCGCGGCCTGCGCTTGATCGCGGTGTGGTGGGGACTTGCCGCCTTTGCCTTGGTCGGCACGCGTCTTCCCTCCGTGCCGTACAACGTGCGTGAACTCTTGGGCGAGCACGCGCTATTATCTTCGTTGGCGCTTTCCCTGGCCATGCTGTGGATCGTCGGTTTCCCCGCCTGGCTGGCGCGGGCCGGCGATGGGCGGCGAGGCCTGGCTTGGCTGCCCGCCGGTATTCTGCTGCACGGGGTGTTTGCTTTTGCCCTACTGCGGCTGGCGGTGCCGATCGAGAGTCTTTACGACGTGGTGGGCAGCCCGACCTTGGATTGGCCCGGGGAGTCGGAAATCGTGGCGCGTTTTCTGGGCTTGTTCGCCGCCGTTTCGGCAGCCGCCTTTCCCGCCGCGAGCCTCGCCCTGGGCGCGCCGCGGCCGGTGCGGTGGCTGGCCATTGCGCTGGCTTGTCCGCTTGTGGTGACCTCCTATGCCGTGGTGGTGCTGGCCGCCAATACCGACAACCTCACGGAGCTTCTCGCCCATTCGGCGCGCTGGGACGCCTTTCTCTGGGTCTGGCTGGCAGGCTTTGTCACGGCGCTCGCGGGCTACGGCCTGGCAGCCTGGATCGACGGGCGCCGCGTGCGCTGGCTGCCCTGGGCGGTGCTTGGCGCAGGGCCGGTGGCCTGGGTTCTGCTCGCTTTCGGGCTTGAGCCCACACTGGTGAAATATGGCCGGGTGTTTTCCGCGCTGCAGTTCTTGCTCTCGACCGATCGCGCCCACTACGCCTCAGACGGCGAACTCGTTCTGCGCTTTGGCCTCGCGTGGTGGCTTGCCGTCAGCGTGACGGCCGCGGTGACGGCGGTTCTCCCCGCGCCACAGCCAGGTACAGGGCGGAAAGCCAAGGCCAGGCCAGCGCCCCAGCCGCGGCCAGTCCCGTGACGTTGAGCCGACGGGGGGAAGGCTCCACCATGCCCGGCCAGATGAGATAGACCAGGGCGGCTCCCAGCAGCAGGGCAATGGCCACCCCGCTCCACCGTGCTGGCCGCTGCGGCCATACCCCAAGCAGGCGGTTGAGGGACAACGCGCCCGCCGCAAGCCCACTTATGAGTTCCACAGAAAGCAGCCGTTCCAGCACGGTCCATTTGAGCAGCACCGCCGCGGCGGCGAATTTGCAGGCGAGGACAAACGTGGTCGCCGCCACCGTCATTCCCATTGGGCGCGGAGGTTGCCGCAGTACCGTGGCAAGCATTAGCCCCACTACCACCAGTTCGCCAGCGTAGATGGCGGCAAGCAGGGGCTCCAGCCTGTCAAGATGGCTGGGCACTTCCCAGAAGGGCAGAAAGCCCCGATTCAGGTGGCCGGCCAGCAGGGAAGGCGGTTCCAGGGAGAGCTGTAGCAGGGCCCACAGGGCGAGCAGCAGCAAAGCGGCCTCGGACAGGCGGCCAGGTGCGAGGAGGCGATGGCGCAGCCCCATCACCAGCCGTCCCGGCAGCCGGTCCCACCGCGCCAATCCGTAGAGAAGGCCGCCCAGGAGCGCGCCGAGGCTGTTGGCCGCGATGTCCAGGTTGGAGGCGATCCGTCCCGGGATGAACAGCTGGCCGGTCTCCATGGCGGTGGAGAACAGGGCCGCAGCGGCACAGGTCATGGGCAGGGCCACGCGCAACCGGCGCGAGGCCGTCAAGGCGCGCGCCATGAGCCAGCCGAAGGGGACATACACGAGCACGTTGGTTGCCAGGTCGGTGCGGGTGACCACCGGCGGCACGGGCGCGATGAGGAACCCCCAGGCGGCCGGTTCCGGTACGCGCCAGCCATACAGGGGATAGAGACTGCCATACACCAAGAGCGCGGCGTAGAAAAAGAGCGCGAGCGGCGGGCTCGGACGGGGCGCGCTCATGGCGCACGGCATTCCCACTGCCAGGCGTGGGCGATGATGGTGGCGAGGGCATCGAAACGGGGACGCCAGCCGAGCAGGTCACGCGCGCGTGCTGCGTCCGCCACCAAACGCGGCGGATCCCCAGCGCGCCGGGGCGCATCCCGCACCGGAATGCGCCGGCCGGTGACGCGCCCGGCCGTGGCGATCACCTCCGCCACCGAAAAGCCTGCGCCATTGCCCAGATTCAAGGCGGTAGAGGCGCTGCCCGCGAGCAGGTATTCCAGGGCGAGCCAGTGGGCCTCAGCCAGATCGGTCACGTGTACGTAGTCGCGGATGCAAGTGCCATCCGGCGTGTCGTAGTCGCGCCCAAACACCGAGACATGGGGCAGCCGCCCGCGAGCGGCACGCAGCACCAGGGGAATGAGATGGGTCTCCGGTTCGTGGCGTTCCCCGAGTCGGCCTTCGGGATCGGCGCCGGCGGCATTGAAGTAGCGCAGGCAAACCGACTTCAGCCCATAGGCGCGATCGTAGTCTTCGAGAATCTGCTCCACCATCCACTTCGTGCGGCCGTAGGGATTGATGGGCTGTTTCGGGTGCGTTTCGGGAATGGGCACCTGCGCGGGGTTGCCATACACCGCGGCGCTGGAGGAGAAGATGAAGCGGTGTACGCCGTGGGCCACCATGGCATCCAGCAGATTCAGCGTGTGGGCGAGGTTGTTGGCGTAGTACTTCGCAGGTTCGCGTACCGACTCACCCACTTGGATAAAGGAGGCGAAATGCATCACCGCATCGAAATGACGAGCGTTCAACAGCGCATCGAGGGTGGCGCGGTCGGCCAGATCGCCCTGCACGAATTCCCCACCCAGCACCGCATCGCGATGTCCGGTGCTGAGATTGTCGAAGATGGTGACCCGGCATCCACCCGCCAGGAGCGCGGCCACCATGTGCGAGCCGATGTAGCCCGCGCCGCCGACTACCAGCACGGAAATGGGCATGTCACCCCTTCGCCCGCTTCGGCAGGCGCTGCACTCTTGGGCACGCGCCCATGGTTTCTACGATGAATCGCTCCACCATTTTATTGACCTCTACCGAAGTAGTTGCCAGCTGCGTAAGTAACCTGTCATTCCCGCGAAGGCGGGAATCCAGAGTATTGTTGGTCATTTTCCCCGGTCCGCTTTTGCGCGGACGACAAACAGGTGTCACGTACTAACGTGATGCTCAATCGATGCCTTTCACTTCCGCTCGCAGCCTGCCGTGGGTGATGCGCCCGTGTCGATGTCGTTCGCTCTCTGTCATTCCCTCGCCGCTCGGGCGCAGGCCGATGATGTGACGGAAAGGCAGCACAACCATGGGCCAAGTGTATAGGCCGGCGCCGATTCCGGCTAGAATCGCTCTGGGTCGCTGGCTTGCCACGGTGGCAGCGAAGGGCCTTCAGGGGTGTGGCGGGCTGGCTTGCGCGCGGTGAGCGCGGCGTGGCCAAAGCCGCTACCCCTCAACCCGGATTATCCATCACACCGGCGCGTGCCCCTAAACTGCAGGGCATATGAGATCCATCGTCGTCTTGGTGGGACAGCCGCGTCGTAATGGATAATCTGGTTTCAAGGGTGGTTCCATGACCGACTATGACGTCTTCAACGGCGATGCCGACGGCATCTGCGCCCTGCACATGCTGCGGCTGGAAGTGCCGCGCGAAAGTGAGCTGGTCACCGGCGTGAAGCGGGACATTGGCCTGCTTAAGCGGGTCGCGGCGGGTGCCGGCGACCGCGTGACGGTGCTGGACATTTCCCTGGACAAGAACCGCGCGGCGCTCATGCGCATGCTCGATGCGGGCGCGGAGGTGACCTATTTCGATCATCATCAGGCGGGCGAGATTCCGCGACATGTGCGCCTGGCGGCGCACATCGAGACCGGGCCGGAGTGGTGTACCAGCCTGCTCGTGGATCGCTATCTTTCCGGTCGGCATCGTCCGTGGGCGGTGGTGGGCGCCTTCGGCGATAACCTGCACGCTGCGGCACGGCGGGCGGCCCGGGATTTGGCTCTCACCGAGGCGCAGCTCGACGCCCTGCGCGAGCTGGGTGAGTGCTTAAACTACAACGCCTATGGGGAAACCACGGACGATTTGTATTTCCATCCCGCGGCGCTTTACCGCCTGCTGCACGCCTACCGCGATCCCTTCGAGTTCATCGCGGCAGAGCGTGCTTTCGTCATCCTCAAGGAAGGCTGCGCCCAGGATCTGGCGCGGGCGCAAGCTGTGCGTCCGGTGCACCGTTGCGCCGCCGGGGCGATCTACCTGTTGCCCAACGAAGCCTGGGCGCGCCGCGTATCCGGCCTGTTTGGAAACCTGCTTGCGCGCCAGGCTCCGCAGGAGGCCCACGCCGTGCTCACGTGCAAACCAGGCGGCTACCTGGTGAGCATCCGCGCTCCGCTTGCCAGCCCAAGCGGTGCCGACGGGCTCGCCAGCCAGTTCGCGACGGGCGGCGGACGCAAGGCGGCGGCGGGCATCAACCATTTGCCGGAGGGCGAGCTTGAGCGCTTTTTCGCCGCCTTCGATGCGGCATTTACAGCGGGGCGCGCAGCGTGACGGATACGCTTCCTGCGCCCTACGGCGGCCGCCTGGTGAATCTCCTCGTGGATGAAAAACGCGCGGCGGCGCTGCGTGAGGAAGCACGCGATCTGCCGGATCTCGACCTCACGCGCGAGCAGCTTTGCGAGCTGGAGCTTCTGCTCAACGGCGGCTTTTCACCCCTGACCGGCTATCTTGGCGAGGCGGACTACCGGGCGGTGCTGGCAACGGGACATCTTTCGGATGGCACCTGGTGGCCCTGGCCATTGGTGTTGCGCCTCACGGAAAAACAGGCCACAGGCATGACACCGGGCCGACGCTACGCCCTACGCGATCCGGAGGGTTTCATGCCCGCGGTGCTCACCGTTGCCGACGTCTGGCCGGCTGATGAGCGCCTCGAACGCGCGGCGCTGGGCACCTCGCCCGGCGGCATCTGTGTTGGCGGCACCGTGGAAGGCGTGGCGCTGCCGCCGCGCCATGACTTTCTGGAGTGGCGCTTCACGCCTGCGGCCTTGCGCGCCCAGTTTGAGCGGCGCGGCTTCAAGCGCGTGATCGCCTACCAGACGGCCCATCCCCTGCAGCGCATGCACGAAGCCTTTGTAGTCAAGGCCTCCCTCGACCGTGAGGCGAATCTGCTGCTACACGGCGTGGCGGGCGTGCTGCCGGCCAACGAGGCGGAATATTTCAGCCGGGTGCGGGCCTGGCAGGCGGCGGTGAAACACTTGCCACCGGCCTTAAGCGTGCTCGCCCTGCTCCCTCTCGCACAGCTGCCCCCCGGCCCGCGTGGCGTGATGCTGCGGGCCATCCTCGCGCGCAATCACGGCTGCGCCCACCTCATCGTCGGTGGCGAGCAAACGTCAGCAGGCGAACAGCGGCGTGGCGCGGACATCCTCGCGGAAGTGCAAGCCACGCTGCCGGAGGCCGTGCAGGCGGTGGGTGTGGAACTGGTGCCCTTCCGGCGCATGGTGTACGTGGAGGATCGTGCTCAGTTTCTGCCGGAGGAGGACGTGGTGGCGGGCGCGCGGAGGCTGGCTTTCACCGCCCAGGAATTCGAACGGCGACTGGACTGGGGCCTCAACATCCCCGCCTGGTATGCCTGGCCCGAGGTGGTGGCCGCCCTGCAGCGTGCCTATCCACCGCGGCATCAGCAGGGCTTCTGCGTGTTTTGCACCGGGCTGTCCGGCGCGGGCAAGTCCACCCTGGCCAAGGCGCTGCAGATTCGGCTCTTGGAAATCACCGGTCGGCAGGTGACCCTGCTCGACGGCGACATCGTGCGCAAGCATTTGTCCAGCGAGCTGGGATTCTCCCGGGAACATCGCGAGATCAACGTGCGCCGCATAGGCTACGTGGCGAGCGAGATCGTCAAGCATCGCGGCATTGCTATCTGTGCGCCCATCGCCCCCTATCGGGAAAGCCGCCGCGCCGTGCGCCAGATGATCCGGCAATACGGCGGTTTCTTCGAAGTGTATGTGGCAACGCCCATCGAAGTGTGCGAGGCGCGCGACCGCAAGGGCCTCTACGCCAAGGCCCGCGCTGGGCTCATTCAGGCTTTCACCGGCGTGTCCGACCCCTACGAGGCGCCGGAGCAGCCGGAGCTTGCGCTGGATACCAGTGAGCTCACCGTGGACGAGGCAGTGCAGCGCGTGCTCATCAAGTTGGAGCAGGAAGGCTACCTGCGCTGACCAAAATAGGGCGTAAAAAAGCCCGACAGTTGTCTGCCGGGCTGTGATTGCGCTCTTTTCCCTTCACGCGGGCTTGCGGCGCCGGAGGGCGGCCAGTCCCGCAAGCCCCAGGCCCATGAGAGCCAGGGAGGCGGGCTCGGGGACACTTTGACCAATGGGTTTTTCGTTGAGCGAAAGACCCGCAAATGCAAAAGCCGACTGGAAAGCTTGGTCAAGCGCGTTTGTCACGCCGAATCCAATGGAATAAGTGCCTGACGTTGGGAAAGTGTAGGTCATTTTGATCCAGTCTGTATATCCGCATCCCACGTCATAGCACGTGCCCGAGGAGCCGCCAAGGGGCGAGAAGGTTGGTGCACCTGCAATAATGGGAGTGCTGGGGGGGGTCAGCGTAACCCCCGCTCCCAGCCCAGGCAGCCCAAAACCAGGAACTGTATTGCCGCTGGGCGTGGTCCGGGCGGTAAAGAGTAAGGAATCGAACGTGTTGGTGCCCTGATACAACCCCGCCCACGCGTACTCCGTGTATTCGGCGCCATCACTGGTGATGTAGTTGAAGTAGAAGGTAAGCGTGTCCCCAGAGTTGGCGCTGAAAGCGGGCGTCTGCGCAAACGAACCGTTGGTTTCCTGGCCGGTGGCGCCCACTGGCAATGTCCCTACACCACCAGGGCCTCCATTTGTGGAAATCCACTGATAAGAGCCGAAGCCCGGCGGTAGGCTCACTACGCCGTCGGCACTGGTGTTGGTGCCGCAGTTGCCGACACACGTCCAGCCCGCAGGAAGGGGGGCAGCCAACGAAGCGCCTGCCCATCCCAAACCAACCATCACGCCAATTAGGTTAAGCCGCCTTGTCCACGACGAAGGCTTTAGTCCGATATTCATGGTTACCTCCTGATCAACTTCAGTGTTACCCGCCCCTTGCATTGGAGACGGGCCGAATGGGTTCCTGCAGCCATCGCTAAGCACCATCCGTGCCAACTGCGTGATTGTCTCTTTTAATCAATCTGTTGCATCGAGCGGGCCCAACTGCCTCGGCTGCAAGTGTAAATTTTTCCGACAAACGCGGCCTACGGATGGGCTGCCCTGCGGGGTGCTGGGATCGCTGGGCTTAGCAGGACGGTCGGTCGCGGGTCACCGCGTCTTTGCCCGTGATGGTGTAGACGATGGCGCAGTTTCTGAACTTGAGGGTGATGGCGGTGGGGCTGACGGTGGAGCTGGGATCGAGGGCGTCATCCCACTGGTTGGCAATCCAAAGCGAGGGTTTGTTCAGGTCGGCGACGGTGGTTGCGCTGTAGGGCGGGGGGTTGACTGCGGCGAGTTCCCGCGCCATGCGCTGGGTCACGAGGGTGAAGAGGGTCTGGGGCGTGAGGGCGAGCACGCTGTCGTTGTAGGTGTCGGAGGAGGGCGCGGTGTGGACGGCCGGCGGGCTTCGGGTGACGCCTTCCAGGTAGTTGGGGTAGGCGCTGGGTGCCGAGAATGGCCCGCTGCCTGGCCGCACCTGGCCGAGGCGGTCAAGCACGGGCCCCGGGGCGAATAGCACGGCCACCACCGGCTGCCCATCCAGGGTGAGGCTGGGTTGTGTGTTGGTGTTGAGCGGCCCACCGCCGCTGCGGAAGGCGCCATCCACCAGGAGCCAGAGGCGTTGCCCAGTGCCGTCGCGGAGGTCGCCTGTGTCCAGGGTGCGCCAGGGAAACCACCCCACATAGGGGGTGGCACAGGCTGCCCCTTGGGCATTGCCATCGTTGTCCTGGTCCGGACAGGGCAGACGGCCCGGGTTGAGCTTTGCGCTTCCGGGATCCAGCACGGCGTAACCCAACAGGGCCTGCTTGGCCACGGCGAGGGCCGCGCTGGTTTTGCGCTGCGCTTCCAACTCCACCTGGGCACTTTTGATCCGACTGACGAAGACGAGGCCGCCTCCCACCAGCAGCAGGAGGAGCACCAGGAACAAGGCGGCGCCCTGTTCACCCGTGTCACGGCGACGCCCAGTCGCTGGCTTCATGATTCTCGGGGTTGGAAGTGGCCGTGGTTTCGCCGCGGTGGCGGGGCTTAGTTGCGCCCTTGGGCGGGGCCACCGGTGGGGCGTCGCTCGCCGCCGGGGCTGCGGCACGGGGCGTGCCTTCCCGCACCTGGCCGGTGAGGGGGTCCAGGGTCTGTCCGACCCGCAGCCGCACCTGTTTGCCATCGAGGGGAATGAAGGCGGTGCCGGGGGCGCGCGCACGGGCATTCGCCTGGGGGCGACCGTTTATCCACACCGTCTGTCGGCCGTCGCTGCGGATGACCACGCCATTGAGGGTGATGCCTACGCCTGGGTCCTGACCCGCCCCTGCTGTCGCCTGGGTACGCCGCGCCAAATCCAGGAGGGCGCGCTCATCGGGCGTGAAAAAGAGGCGTCCCAGATCGTCTGCCCACGCAGGCGCGAGGAAGACGGCCAGCGCCAGCAGGGCGAGGCGCTTCATGGTTGGCGCTCCACCGGGCTCAAGGTGATCCAGACCAGGCTGCACTCGGCGACGAGCTTGGGCTCGAAGCGGGCGCTGAACGGGCCACTTGCGAGCCGCTGGATGGTGCAGGAGCGGGGGAGCGCCAGGCCCGCGTGCTGGTTGTCCAGGGCCGAGAGGAAGGCGAGCAGGTCGCCTTCGTGCAGCAGCTTGAGGTTGAGTTCCATCAGGCTTTCATGCACCACCACGCCCGCCGGCGCGGCCAAAAGGCGGGCCGGTTGCTGGGCCGCTAGCCGATAATCCACGGCGAAGCCGCGCAGACTTTGGCTTGCCGCCCGCACGGCATCGATCCAATTCACACGCTGCTCCGGGCCGACGATGCCGGCCGCGAGCAGCGCCCGGTAGGCCGGCGCATAGCGCTCCAGGGCGCGGCGTTCTTCGTCCACCTGATTGAGGCGGGCACGGGCCGCCGCCAAACGGCTTTGCTCTTGCTCCAAAACGCGCCGGGCCTCGCCCACGGCGGCCAAACTCACGCTGAAGAGCCATGCCGCGAAGACGCTAGCCGCGCCAAGCGCTGCCAGCGGAAAAAGCCACTTTGCGAGCCAGGCGCCGGCATTCATGGCGCGCGCTCCAGGCGCAGCGCCAGCCTGAATGGGGCGCTCGCGCTGGCTGGTATCTCGGCGCTGTTGCCGGATAGGGGCGTCTTGGGATCCAGGTTGACCGGTAGCTCGACCACGTTCACCTCCTTCACGCCGGCCTGGGCGCGCAGACTATCGGCCAGTCGCTGGATGAGCGCCAGCGCAACGCGGTAATCGCCATCGAAGGGGTGAATTTCGGCGCTGAGCTCGATCTGTTCCGCGGTCCCTGTCTCGGCATTCCAGGCAAAGCGCACCAGCTTAACCTGTGGAAAGGCGGGCAGCACGCCTCCCACCAGGCGTAGCGCCGCCTCGGGCGTGCGGCGCTGGGCGTTGAGCATGGCCACTGTCTCCACTGCGGCGCGCATCTGCCCGGCAGTGGCCGGCGCGGCGGGGAAGGTGCGCGTGACGTCCTCATAGCGGGCTCGAACCTGGTTGGCCTCGGCGCGCGCCAACGCGGCCTGTTGGCGCAGATTTTGACTCTGGTAGAAGCTTCCGCCGGCGTACGCCACGCCCAGGCAAGCGATGCTGGCGGCGAGGCCATAGGCGACGCGGCGCAGGCGCTGCTCCACGAAACCGCGCACCTGCTGAGGCTGGGCCAGATTGCAGGCCGGGACGTGACGTCCGAGCAGGCACAGCATCAGGGCATCCATGTCGTGGGGCAGGCGGTGGGTGGGCAGACCCATGGCGCGGGCGAGACGCTCGGCCCCCACCGGCTCGCAGCGGAAGCCGGGTTCGGTGGGCACCTGGCGGCACGCGGCGGCCAGCTCACCTGTGGGATCGAGCACCCAGGCGAGTAAAGGCGCATCGCGCGCAAGCAGCCGCGTGTTGTAGAAAAACAGTCGGCTCTTTTCCATCTCTTCCGGCAACACGCCTTCTAGCGCGGCGGCGGAGGCATCCTCCAGCGGGGTGAGACGGCTGATGCGCAAATGGCCGTCCACGAACAGGCTCTGGCGCAGACCGCCGCTTTGCCGCGAGACCAGTAGCCGTGCGCCGGCACCATCGAGGCGCGCTACCAAGGCCGTGCTCACCGAAGGCAACAGATAGATGCCGGCCAGGGGCGCGTTCTGCGCCGCGAGGCGCGCAAGCCAGGGGCGGAGCAAGTCTTGGCTGGTGAGGGCCATGAACAAATACTGATCATCCCGGCGCCGCCCCGCCACGCGGCCCTGGAGGCAAGCGGCGCGGTAAGGCGTGGTGCGGAAATATTGGGCGAGCTTGCGCTCTACCATCTCGCGCCGGGCGCGGCCCCAGGCATGGGGCAAGGTCTCCACGCGGAAGTCCTCTTCTACCACGTCCAGCATGACATACACGGGCCGCCGGGGATGGGCGGCGAGCAGCTCGAGGAAAGGGGCCTGTGCGCTGCCATCGTTTGGCAGGCTGGTCACCTGTCCCAGCCGTCCGGCATGGAACACGCCCCAAGTGACACGGGGAGCGGAGAGATTGAGCAGGATTCTAGCGGGCATCGGCGGCTGGCGGTCGGCGCGGCGCGCTCATAGCTTGACCGTGCCCAAAATATCATAGACCGGGGCGAGGACCGCAAACAGGATGGCCGCGAGGATGAGACCCAACAAGACGGTCAGCGCCGGCTCCAGCAGCTTGAGGGCCCGTTCCACTGATTCGCGCACGTCCCGGTTGTAAAAGTAGGTGACGTTCATCAGAGCCGCGTCCAAGGCGCCGGTGGTCTCGCCCACGCGGATCATGCGCAGCACCAGCGGTGGAAATAGACCAGTGTTGCGAAAACTCTCGGTGATGCTTTCGCCACCCGCGATCTGCTGCGCCGCGCGGCGCAGGCCGTCAGCCACATAGCGGTTGGCGACGATGCCTTCGCAGGCGGCCAGCGCATCCAACACCGTGATGCCCGACCCGTAAAGCAGTGCGAAGAAGTTGGCGAAGCGCGCCAGCAGGATCTTCTGCAGAATGGGGCCGATGAGCGGCAGGTTCAGCTTGAGATAGTCCCAGGTGAGTCGCGCGTTGCCACCGCGTTTCGATGCCAGCAGCAGAAGGCCCAGGCTTGTCACAAGCAGCAGGAAAAGCAGGAGCCAGTAGCGCCCCACGAAATCGGAGATGGCGATGAGGGCGCGAGTTTGCCAGGGAAGTTCTTGGCGCATGGTGCGCAGGAAGGTGGTGAGCTCCGGCACCAGATACAGCATCAAGAACACAATCACCGCGCCCACCACGATCAGCACCGCGGTGGGATAGATGAGCAGGCGCTTGGTCTGGGCCGCGAGTTCGTCCCGCCACTTGAGGGTCGCCGCCAGATTGGCCAACACCTCCGGCAGATTGCCGGTCTGCTCGCCGGCGCGGATCAGGCTGACGAAGAGCGCATCGAACACCGTAGGATGATTGGCGAGCGCGTCGGACAGCATGCGCCCGCCCACCATGTCCTCGTGCACCGCCGCCACCACTTCCCGGAAGCGCGGATTGTCCAGGGTGGCGGCGAGGTCGGCGACGCCGTCCAAAAGAGGGATTCCGCTGCGGGTGATCTGTTCCAGTTGGAAGCAAAAGTTGATCAAGTCCCGGCGCGACACCGGACGGCCGAACAGGGGAGCCGCGTCGGTCTGCACCCGGCAGGTGATGAGATCCAGCCCCATGCGCTTCAAGCGCTGTTCCAGGTCGGCTTCGTTGGCGGCGTCCATGCGTCCGCGCAAGCGGCGTCCATCGCGATCCACGGCGGAATACTGGAAAGCGGGCATCGCGGCAACAGACTAGCGTAGGCGGCCGGTGAGGTCCACCACGCGCGCCACTTCGTTCAGGCTGGTCTTGCCTTCCAGCACGCGGCGGATGCCGTCCTCGGCCAGCGGCCGGAAGCCCTTGCCAAGCGCTGCGGCGCGCAGCTCATGCAGGGGGGCGCGCATGGCCACTAGCTCATCCAGCTCGTTGTCCATGTACAACAATTCCATGAGCGCCATGCGCCCCTTGTAGCCCTTGTAACGGCAGTGGGGGCAGCCCACCGGTCCATAGATCACGCTGTCCTTCGCTGCCTCACCCAACAGCGCGCATTCCTCCTGGGTGGGGGCGTACGGCGCCTTGCAGTGGGGGCAGAGCAGGCGCACCAAGCGCTGGGCGATGACACCGATGATGTTGCCGGCCATGATCTCCGGTGAGATGCCAATGTCCATGAGCCGCGGAAAAGCGCCCAGGGCAGAGTTGGTGTGCAGGGTGGTGAACACCTGATGCCCGGTCATGGCGGCGCGGAAGGCCATTTCTGCCGTCTCCCGGTCGCGCACCTCCCCCACCAGAATCACGTCCGGGTCCTGGCGCATGATGGAACGGATGCCGTTGACGAAGTCCATCTTCACTGTTTCGTTGACCGAGGTCTGGCGCATGAGGGTGACTGGATATTCCACCGGGTCCTCGAGCGTCATGATGTTGATGGTCTCGTCGTTGATATGGGCGAGCAGGGAATAGAGCGTGGTGGTCTTGCCGGAGCCGGTAGGGCCGGTGACGATGAGAATGCCCTCGGGCCGCGCCATCATGCGCTGCAGGGTTGCCAGCGTGGCAGGCGGCAAGCCCATGGCTTCCAGCGGGATGATGGACCGCTCGCGGTCCAGGATGCGCAACACGATGTTCTCACCCCAGATGGTGGGCTGGGTGGAGACGCGGAAATCGATGGGCCGGCCATTGAGGTTGAGAGAGAAGCGCCCATCTTGGGCGGCGCGGGTCTCGGCAATGTTGATGCCGCTCATCACCTTGAGCCGCACTGCGATGGACGGCCAATAGGTCTTGTGCAGGCTTCGGATCTGTTCCAGCACGCCGTCGATGCGGTAGCGAATGCGCAGGAAGGCGAATTCCGGCTCGAAGTGGATGTCGGAGGCTCCACGCTTGACAGCATCTGCCAGCAAGCTGCCCACCAGGCGCACCACCGGCTGGGTGTATTCCATCTCTCCGCTGGCGGTGAGCAGGCTGGCATAGTCCACCTCGCCGGTCTCGATTTCGCGCAGGATGCCATCCACCGAGAGCTCATAGCCATAGAACAGGTCGATGTATTCCGAAAGCTGGGCAAGCCCCGCCAAGAGGGGCTTGATCTCCACCTGCGGCCCCACCAGGGCGCGCAGCTGGTCCAGGGCCATGACGTTGAAGATGTCGCCTACCGCCACCACCAGCAGGCGCTTGTCGGCATCGAAGGCCAGCGGCAGCAGGTTGTGCCGGCGCGCGAATTCTTCCGGCACCAGCTTGAGGGCCTCCAGATCGGCCACCACGGTGGCGAGATCCACGCTCTCCTGGCCGATGGTGTGGGCCACGGTGTCCCGGATCACCGCTTCGGTGACAAAGCCCAACGCCACCAGTTGCCGGCCCAGGGGCAATTGGCTTTTTTCCTGCTCCTTGAGAGCGATGCGCAGTTGGTCCTGGGTGATTAGGCCCTGCTGCAATAGCAGGTCACCGAGACGGAGCTTGCGGCGTTGTTCGGACACGGCTCACGGGCTGAGTTGACGCAGGTGCGCCTGCGTCGTTGCGGGGTCGAAATGGGCGCTGCCCTGCTGCTGCGCGAGGCGCAGGGCGCGCCGGTAGTATTCCGCCGCCAAACGTGCCTCGCCAAGATGTTCCAGGCTCACCGCGAGATTGAAGGCGTAATCCGCCACCTCGGGTTCCAGCCGCTGTGCCTCGAAATAGGCCTGCTGCGCCTCGTGCCAGCGTCCCTGGGCGGCGAGCAGATTACCCAGCGCATAATGGAGATAGGCGGCGGGCCGCTCGGCGATCAGCGCGCGCAGGCGGGCCTCCGCTCGCGCGGGTTCCCCGCGGCCGATGAGCGCCACCAGGGCCGCTTGGGCGTAGCCGTTGCGGGGATCCTTTTCCAGCACGCGGGAATACAAGCGCGCGGCCTGTTCGTTCTCGTTGCGATTCTGCGCGATCACGGCGAGCGCGAGCAGCACGTCCGGGTTGTCGGGATGGCGCGCTTGCAGTTTCAGGTAGGCCGCCTCCGCCTCGGCCTCGCGCCCCGCTTCCAAGAGGGCGTAGGCCTGGGCCAGGTCCGACGACGGCTCGGCTACGTTGCCTTGGGTCGAGGGTCTGATCAGTGGCTGGCCTACGGCGCTGGGCGGCTGCAGCGGGGCCGCTTGCTCCTGGCTGACGGCGGGTGAGGCGCGGGGTGTCGGCTTCACCATGACCTCCAGGGGCGGCACGCGTTCCGGCGCGGGGGCATTGGGCTGCGGCGCCGGCGATGCTGGGGAAGGGGTGGGGGGCGCCGCAGGAGGCGCGGACGGCGCGGGCGGTTTGGGCAAAAACAGCCAGGGCATGTAAACCGCCACGTAGAAATAGGCAGCCAGACCCACCACCACCGCGATCAGCAGGACGAGGAGCGCGACCAGACGCCGATTGCCGCTTTCTTCTCCATGGGCGCGGATCAGGTCCGCCGCCGCCTGGGCGGAGCGGGGTGGTGCCTCATCGCCCATCATGGGCTCGAGTGCCCAGTCTGGCGCGCTGGGCGCTCGCTCCACACTCTTCAATGCCTTCATCAACAGGCTCATGGCGAGGATGGGGAGGTTGGCGCGGGCGTGGGTAGCCAGCGACGATAGAAGGAGAGTTCATCACTCGATAGCGAGGGATGCGTCACCACGGTCGGACGCAAAAACACCACCAGCTCCGTCTGCCTCGCCTTGCGCTCGCGGCGGCCGGTGAGGAAGTTGGTGACCGGGTTGTCCGTCAGACCTGGCAGGCCATCGCGATTTCGGGCGCTGTCATCCTGCATCAGGCCGCCCAGCACCACGGTTTCGCCGCTGGCCACTTGCAGCACGGATTCCATTTCCCGCACCTGAATCACCGGCACGGTGTTGGTCACGCCCACCTTCTTGAGCTCGGGATTGGGGTCGGCTGCATCGCCCGCCTTGCGCGTGATGGTGGGACGCACCACCAAGGTCACTCGGCCGTCGGGGTTGATCTGGGGGGTGACTGCCATGACCACACCCACCGGCACCGTATGGGCGGTGGTGGTGAAGGTGGGTTGGACGATGATGCCGCCCGCCGTCTGCGTGCCCTGCTGCACCTCCAGTGAGAAATACACCAAATTGTCCACCACCTTGAGCATGGAGGTCTGGTTGTTGAGTACCATGAGCTTTGGGCTCGACAGCACCCGCGCCTCGCCGAAGGATTCGAGAAGCTTCACGGCGGCGGTAAAGTCGCGGTTGGCGTTGTTGTAGGTGAGGGTGAAGAAGGGCGCGCTGGTGACCAGGTTGGCATTGGTGCCGAAGAAGAATCCCGTGCCCGCGGCGGCGGTCAATGCCCGCTGCCAGTCGATGCCAGCAGAAAATTCGTCCTTGAGGACCACCTCGACGATGGTGGCCTCGATCAGCACCTGGCGGTTGGCCGCCGCCTGCACGCCATCCAGATACTGCTGCACCAGCCTGTGCTGCGCCTCGGTGGCCATCACCATCACGGTGCCACCCACGGGATTGACGATCACATCGTCCTTCCGTTCTTCGAGAGCGGCTTGGGCACCCTGACCGAACACCTCCTTGAACAGGGTGGGCGCGGCCTGTCCGGCGCGGGCCACCGCGCTCGCCTGCTGGAGGCGCTCTTCACGCGCGGCGCGCAGGGCCTCCACGCGCGCGTTGCGCTCCTCCGCCGACAGGGTTTGGGCGCGCGTGCTGCGCAGGATGTCGCGGATGTTGGCGGCGAGCACCTCCCAGAACTCATTGCTGGAGGTGCTGGTGACGGTGGTGGTGGAGCTGTTGCTGCCGGTGCTTTGCTGCGCCACAGCCGTGCCACTGCCGGTAGTGGCCACTTGCGCCGAGACGCCGATGGTGGAGCTGGTCTTGCGCTGAATATTCACGTAATCAACGCGATAGGTCTTGAGGTAGGGCGTATCGGGCGTGACGATCAGGGTGCGTCCCTCCAGCTTCCAGCGGATGTTCACCTGCTGGGCGATGCGATCGAGGATGGCGGGCAAGGTCTCGTTGATGGCATTGAGGGTCACGATCCCTTGGATGTTGGGATGCACGTCGATGTTGAGCCCAGTATCCCGCGCCAGGGCGAAAAGGAGTTCTTTCACCGGCACTTCCGTGACCACCACGCTGTAGGTGGGTGCTTTCACCGCTGGCTTGGGCGGCGGCAGGCGCGGCGCAGCGGTCACTGGTGCGGGAATCTCGCGCATCGCGGGCGCAGGCGGCGCGATGTGCCCTTGCGAGAGTGGGATGCGCACTTCGTTGGCGCAGCCCCCGATGAGCAGCAGGCACAAGCCGGTCAGGGGAAGGATGCCAGGACGCCTCACGATCGCTTGCTCCTCTCTATCCCGCTTCGTGGCTCTCGCGGGTCTTGCGGATTTCCTCGCGCACGCCGCGGACGCTGCGCAGATAAGGCCGCTGCGCACGCAGCGCGGCGGGCAAGCGGGACATGGCTTGCTTGGCGGCGGCCGGGTCGGGGAAGCTGCCGTAGAGCACGCTGACGGCGGGTTTGCCACCCGCTTGGGTACGGTACACAAAAACCTTCTCTATTTCAACGAGTTTGGCGAGCTCCTCCAAGTAGAGCTCGAGCTTGTTCAGGTCCGTGCCGGAAATGAGTTGGACATGGATGCTGAGGGTATCGGCGGGCGCCTTGGCCAGCCATGCTTCGGTGGCGGTCAAGCGCGCCGCGGCAAGGCCAGGCGGAATCGTGGTCTTGGGCGTTGCGGGAGAGGAAGCGCTCGGTGCCGCCAGGGGCGCCCTGGCGAGGGTGGCCATAGGCGCCGGCGGTGCTGCAGCCGGCAAAAGGCGCCCCGCCCCGAAACCCGCCACCGCACCGAGGAGAACTAGCGCCACCCCGCCTGCCCACAGGCGCCGACGACTGGGATGAGCGAAATCGATGAACTCGGAATCCTTGGCTGCAGCCAGCACATGGCGCGCATTGACCTCGTGGGTACGCTCGGTGTAGGCGACCAACAGCGCCTTGTCGGCGATGATATTGATGCGCCGGGTCAGTCCTAGGGAGGCACGCTGGATTTCCCGCACCGCCGCGGGGCCGAACACGTCCGGCCCCTTGTAACCCGCCTGGCGCATGCGGAAATTGAGATAGGCGCGGGTGTCGGTGGCATTGAGGGGATCGAGATGGAAGCTGTGGACGATGCGTTCCCGCAGCTGGCGGATCGCGGGGTCGGTCAGCAGCTCGTCCAGCTCCGGCTGGCCGAACAACACGATTTGCAGCAGCTTGTGGTGCTGGGTTTCCAGATTGGACAGCAGCCGGATCTCCTCCAACGTGGCCAGCGGCATGGCCTGGGCTTCCTCCACGAACAACACCACCTGTCGGCCCTCGGCGTGGCGCTGCAGTAGGTAGTCGTAGAGAGCCTGCATCGCTTGCAGTCGTGGCGCGTCCGGCGCCAAGGACAGGTGCAGCTCGAAGGCGATGGCGTGCAGGATCTCGCCGGGCTGCACGCTGGGATTGGCGAGATAAACCGTCTCCACCGTCTCCGGCAGGCTATCCTCCAGCATGCGGCAGAGCATGGTCTTGCCGCTGCCCACTTCGCCCACCACCTTGACGATGCCCTCGCCATGGCGGATAGCGTAGATCAGCGCATCGAGGATGGCACCCCGGTTGCCCCCCGGGAAGAAGAATTCCGTATTGGGGGTGATGCGGAAGGGTGGCTTCGAAAGACCGAAAAACTCCAGGTACACGCGAAGGCCGTTTTGTTTCCTACTCGCGAGCCGCGTTCTCGTAGGACTGCATGCGGCTGTAGAGCGTGGTGCGGTTCACCCCGAGCAGCTTGGCTGCCTGGCTCAGATTGCCATGGGTGAGTTTCAGGGCTGCTTCCACGTAGCTTCTCTCCCATTGCTTGAGCATTTGGTCGAGATTGAAATTGGCCTGGCTTTGCAAATGCTTGCGCGCCATTTCCGTCACCGCTTCCGCGCTGGTGAGAAGCTCCAGGGGGCTCGCGGCATAGACCTGGGTATCGAGCTCGTCCTCCAGTTGTTGGGCGGTCACATTCTGCCCCGCATACTTGGTGGTGAGCCGGATGACGATGTTGCGCAGCTCACGCACGTTGCCGGGAAAGTGGTAGCTCATCCAGCGTTCCGTGGCCTGTTGGTCCAGTTCGAAGGGCGCCACATGGGCCTGGCGCGCGTAGAAGGCACGGAAGTGGTCGAGCAGGGCGAGCTTGTCCTCGGCGAGTTCTCTGAGCGGCGGCACGGCAATGGTGAAGACGGACAGGCGGTGGTAGAGGTCGGCGCGGAAGCGGCCGGCGCGAATCTCGGCGCGCAGATCGCGGTTGGTGGCGGCGATGATGCGTGCGTTGGAGTGACGGGTCTGGGTCTCGCCTACCCGCTGGAATTCGCCGTTTTCCAGCACGCGCAAGAGTTTAGCCTGCAGCTCGAAGGGTAGTTCGCCGATCTCGTCCAAAAACAGGGTGCCGTCGCTGGCATCCTCGAAATAGCCGGAACGGGCATTCTGCGCGCCGGTGAAGGCGCCCTTGCTGTAGCCAAACAGGGTGGGTTCGACCAGGGTGGGCGAGATCGCTGCGCAGTTGAGGGCGAGGAAGGCCTTGCGCCGGCGGCTGGAGAGCCGATGTAGGCAGGCCGCCACCAGTTCCTTGCCACTCCCGGATTCGCCCTCGATCAATACCGGAAAGGGCGAGTCCGCGAACTGGGCGATTTGCTGGCGCAGCTTGGCCACCGGGGGGCTTGCGCCCACCAGGCCGCAGGTGGCATCGCCCTCGGCCTGGGCCTGGGCTGCCACCTCCGCGCGCCGCGCTTGCAGCGCCCGTTCCAGATGACCGATCAGGGTCCCGGGATCGCAGGGCTTGGCGATGAAATCGATGGCGCCCAGCGTGCGCGCATGGCGCGCGTTGACCTCGTCGTTCTGGCCGGACAGAACCAGGATCTTGATGTCGGGCGAATAGGCCAGCAGTTCCGATATGAGATGGAACCCCTCATCCGGCAGATGGGTGAGCGGCGGCAGGCCCAGGTCCACCAGCGCCAGCTCGGGCGGCGCGTTTAGCTCCTGCAAGAGCAGCTGGGCCCGGGCGCGGGAATCTGCGGTCAGCACCCGAAACCGCTTGGCGAGCACGAAACTCAGGGTTTCGCTGATGAGAGGATCGTCATCGACGATGAGGAGAACGGGCTTCTCATTCTGCGGTGTTGCCACGGGGAACTCCCAGAAAAGAAAGCCTCTGCGCCGGGTTCAACAATTCTCGCTTTTTCTGGCATTGTGCCAGAAGCGGCGCGCGGAAACCAAGGCCGTTTCAGGCGATGGTGGCGAGATAGGCGGCCTCCAAGGTGGCGGCACCAAACTGGGCGCGGCAAGCCGCCGGCGTGCCGGTGAAGCGCAGCGTGCCTTCGTGCAGGATGGCCATGGCATTGCACAGCTCTTCCACGTCGGCCAGGGCGTGGGTACTCATGAACACGGTTCGGCCGTCCGCCGCCAAGCGGCCAAGCGCGTCCTTGAGCAGGGCACGCGCCTTGGGGTCCAGGCCGCTCATGGGCTCGTCCAGGACAAACAACTGCGCCCCGCTCACCAGGCAGGCCACCAGCCCCAACTTGCGTGTCATGCCTTTGGAATAGGTACGCGCTGGGCGGTCCAAGGCTTGGGAATCGAGATCGAGCGCCGCGCAGGCAGCCTGTGTGTCTGCCTCGCTATAGGGGATTCCACGCAGCGTTTGCAGATAGCGCACGAATTCGCGCCCGGTGAGGTAGTGGGGCGGCAGAAAGTTTTCCGGAAGATGGGCGATGACGCGGCGCGCTTCCACTGTCCTATGGGGCCGTCCCAGTAGGCTGATGCGACCGGCGTCGAGGGCGCAGAAATCCAGCAGGCATTTGATGAGCGTGGTCTTGCCGGCGCCATTCGCGCCCACCAGGCCCCAGGTGGTAGCGGCCGGCACTTGCAGCGTCACCTCACGTAGCACGGCTCGGCCGGCATAGGTCTTGCACACGCCTTCGATGGAAATCGCGGCAGTCATGGGGCCATGATAGCAGCGAGGGTGGCGCGCACGTCATGGCGTGGCTGCCAAGCAAGCTGCAACCGCGCCCGGCTGCAGTCGAGGGTGAGCGAGTGGCTAAGCCCCGCGACCCAGTCGGGTTCGCCGCCGAAGCCGGTCAAACGCCAGGCGGTGTAGAGCAACCCGCGCGCGACGGGCGGGGGCAAGCGTAGGCGGCGGCCCAGATCGTCGAGCGTGAAATAGCCCGGCGCGGCCAGGTTGTAGGGACCACGGACGTCGCCCGGCGCGAACAGGACGGCGAGGATGGCGGCCACCACGTCTTGCTCGTGCACGCACTGCAGACGTGGGCTGCTCTTGGCTAGCGCCACCCCCAGCGGCAGCCGCAACAGCGTGCGCAACAAGGGCTGACAGCATGGGCCTAGGATGGCGTGGGGGCGCAAGCGCACGGCCTGGGGCAGGCAGTCCTCGAACCAGGCCTCCAGCATCGCCTTGTGGGCCGCATAAAGGAAACCCGGCAGGGGTGAGAGCGGGGCGTCTTCCGTCAGATTCTCGCCGTGGCCATAGACGGCCGCGCTGGATAGGTGCACAAGGCGTGCGATGCCCATCCGGGCCGCGGTTTCGAACAGGCGCTGGGTAGCTTCCACATTGATCGCGCGCATGGTGTGGGCCGGCATGTGTCCGCGCAGCACGACGAAGGCCAGGTGCACGAGCGCGTCGCAGCCGGCGAGCCAGTGGTGGTGGGGCGCGCGCAGGTCGGCGATGTAGTGCGTGAGCTTGGGGTGGACAAAGCCGGTGGGGCGCAGATCCAAGCCGATCACCGTTTCCACCTCGGGTCGCGCGCAGAGGGCGGGCAGCAGCGCGTGCGCGAGATGGGAAGCAGCACCCGTGACACACACCCGCATCAGTCGTCTCTTTGCAGGGCCGGTATCACCTCGCTGGCGAGCACCTGGAGGGACTCGCGCGTAAGCTCCGTGGGCATGGCGCCCGCGCCTACCGCGCACAGCACGTGCGTGACCCCTGCCTCGGCCAGCGATGAGAGCCGGTCGATACACTCCGCGGGGGAACCGACCACCGCCATGCCGAAGCGGCGCAACACCGCGAGATCGACGCCCAGGCGCAGCAGGTGTCGGAAACGGCCCAGTTCGCGGAAGTGTTCATAGCTGGGATAGAGCCGTTCCAACACGGGCAGGGTCACGCGCAGGAGTTCCCCATAGAACCACTCGAAGGCCGGTGCCGCCAGTCGGCGCGCGCGGCGTCCGTCTGGTAGGCAGAACACGCCCAGCGTCATGCCGATGGCGGGTGGCTCATCACCCTGCCAGGCGGCGCGGTAGGCTGCGATGTCGGCGCGGGTCATGAACCAGGGCTTGAAGGGGCCGGCCAGCAGATTGAGCTGCTGACCTGCCGCCCAGTGGAAACTCTCGGGACTCACCGCCGCGGCCCACAGGGGCGGCGCGGCCTGCAGGGGCTTGGGTAGGATGTCCACCTGGGTGCCGTCGGCGAGGGTTACCGGTCCCCGCGCGAAACTCGCCCGTAGCACCGCGAGCCCAGCCTCGGTACGGGCACGGCTTTCCTCCATGGGCGCGCCGAACACCCGGTACTCCTGGGGGGCGAAGCCCCGGCCGATGCCTACTTCGAGCCGGCCGTGGGAGAGCACGTCCAGCGTGGCCACCCGTTCCGCCACCCGCACGGGATGGTGGTGGGGCAAGGGAATCACCCCTAGCCCCAGGCGCAGCCGGCGGGTGCGCATGGCCGCCGCAGCAAGCAGCAAGTCGGGGGCGGAGCTGTGGGAATAATGGCGTGTGAAGTGGTGTTCCACCAGCCAGGCGCAGCGAAAGCCTAGGTTATCGGCCAGCATAAGTTCCTGTAGCCAGTCGTCCACGGCCTGCGCCTCGCTGCGGCCGAGGGCGGGTGGCATGGCCAGTTCGTGGAAGAGATCGAAGTGCATGGGATGATGGGCAGGATAGCGAAGGCGCAGACGACCTCAAACGCCTGAGCCTGGTGGATAATGCCTGTTCATGACGCAATCTGCCATGCACTTCTGTGCCCTGGGGGCCATGGGTTGGGAGCACGGGCATTGGCTGGGCGCCTTCTATCCGGAAGACCTCCCGACGGAATGGCGTTTGTCCTACTACGCCACCCAGTTCGACTGTGTGTTCCTGACCCATGCCCTGTGGGCGCACACCGCGCCGGAGACGCTTTCGTCTTGGGCCGCGGAGACCCTGGAGCGTTTCCGCTTCCTGCTGGAGCATCCGCCGGGGCCGTTCTCCCCGGAAGACCAGGCCCGGCTTGCCGCCCTGGGAGAACGGGGTGTGGCGCTGGGACCGGAGCGCCATGCCTGGATCATCTGGTTCGATGCCAACGCCGATCTCAAGCTGCTCGCGCAACGCATCCAGGAAAAAGGGCAGCAAGCCTACGCCCAGGGGCAGCGACTCTATATCATTTCCCTGGATGCCGACCTTGCGCGCATCGAGGCGGTGCGGACCCTGCTGGAAGTGCTCGGTTACTGAGCGTCCGCGCTTTGAGTACAATAACGACTTTTGCGCGCTTCCCCATGGCTTGCGAGAACCTGATCGAAATCCGGGACGTGAATTTCACCTACGACGTGCGGCCGGTGCTCAAGGGCATCAACATGAGCATCCCGCGCGGCAAGGTAGTGGCCATCATGGGTCTGTCCGGTTGTGGCAAGACCACGCTTTTGCGCCTGATCGGCGCGCAGATCTTTCCCACTAGCGGCCAGGTGGTGGTGGATGGCCAGGTCACCAGCGAGCTGGACAGCGAAGGCATTTATGCCTTGCGCCGGCGCATGGGTATGCTGTTCCAGTTCGGCGCCCTGTTCACGGACATGACCGTGTTCGACAACGTGGCTTTCCAGATGCGCGAGCACACCGACCTGCCGGAAGAGCTCATCCGCGATCTGGTGATGATGAAGCTGCACGCCGTGGGCTTGCATGCCGTGTGGAACATGCGGCCAGCGGAACTTTCGGGGGGCATGGCGCGGCGAGTGGCGCTGGCGCGGGCGATCGCCCTCGACCCTATGCTGATCATGTATGACGAACCGTTTACGGGCCTCGATCCCATCGCCATGAGCGTGATCGGCAATCTGGTACGCCGCTTGAACGATGCCCTGGGCGCCACTTCCATCATCGTCACCCATGACGTTCAGGAGTCGTTGCAGATCGTGGATTACATCTACTTCATGGCCGATGGTGTGGTGATCGCCAAGGGCACGCCGGAGGAGATCCGCAACTCCGATACGCCCTTCGTGCATCAGTTCGTGCATGGCGAGATCGACGGGCCGATGGCCTATCACTATCCGGCGCCGCCCTACCGGGCCGATCTGGGACTGGAGGCGGCCCATGGCTGAGCGCTTGCTGGCCGCGGTGCGGGCCATCGGCCATCGCGTGGTGGATGCGGTCTGGCGCATGGGCTACGCGGCGCGCTTCTTCCTGGCCACCCTGCTTCATTCCGGCGCGAGTTTCCGGCGCTTTCATCTCACCATCAAGGAGATCTACTTCAGCGGCGTGCTCTCCCTGATCATCATCTTGGTGTCTGGCCTGTTCGTGGGCATGGTGCTCGGGCTACAGGGCTACGAGACGTTGCAAAAGTACGGGTCTGAATCGGCCCTGGGCACGCTGGTGGCCCTGTCCCTGGTGCGGGAGCTGGGGCCAGTGCTGGCCGCGCTCCTGTTTGCCAGCCGCGCGGGCTCCGCCATCACGGCGGAAATCGGCTTGATGAAGGCCACCGAGCAACTCTCGGCGATGGAAATGATGGCGGTGGACCCCATTGCGCGGGTGGTGGCACCGCGCTTCTGGGGCGGGGTGATTTCCATGCCGCTTCTGGCTGCCCTGTTTTCCGCCATCGGCGTCTTCGGCGGCTATCTGGTGGGCGTGGTGTTGATCGGCGTGGACGAGGGGCAGTTCTGGTCGCAGATGCAGGCGGCAGTGGATTTCCGTGAAGACATCGTCAACGGCGTGATCAAGAGCGTCGTATTTGGCATCGCCGTGACCGCCATCGCCCTGTTCGAGGGCTATGATGCGCCGCCCACGGCGGAAGGGGTGTCCCATGCCACCACCCGCACCGTGGTGACCTCTTCGCTGGCCGTGCTGGCGCTGGATTTCGTATTGACCGCATTCATGTTTCGGGGAGTATAGGCGTAATGGAACGCACGACGATGGACCTCTGGGTGGGCGCCTTCGTGGTCGCTGGCATGGCGGCGCTTCTGGTGTTGGCCTTCAAGGTCGGCAACCTGGGCACTTTCAACAACAACGAGACTTATCGCCTTTGGGCGGAATTCGAGAACATCGGCGGGCTCAAGGTGCGCGCGCCGGTGAAGAGCGCCGGCGTGGTGGTGGGGCGGGTCGCCGACATCCAGTTCGACAACCAGACCTTCCGCGCTCGCGTTACCTTCAACGTGGACAAGCGCTACCAGTTCCCCAAGGACACTTTCGCCAAGATCCTCACCTCCGGCCTGTTGGGCGAGCAGTACATCGGGCTCGACCCGGGCGGGGATGCCGAGAATCTCAAGGACGGCGACAAGGTCGCCAAGACCCAGTCCGCGATGGTGCTGGAAAACCTGATCGGCCAGTTCCTCTACAGCAAGGCGGCCGAAGGAGAGGGCACCAAGTGAATTCGGCCCAACGGGCCTTGTAGAGAGGACCATTGCATGAAAAAACTGCTCGCCTATCTTGCCCTGTTTTTTGCCGCCCTGCCGTTCATGGCCAGCGCCAACACCCTGCCGCCGGATGAACTCGTAAAATCGGTGGCCAGCGAGGTGATGAACATCATCAAGTCCGACAAGGACATCCAGAAGGGCGACCAGAAAAAGATCTATGCCCTGGTGGATGCCAAGGTGCTGCCCCATTTCGATTTCACCCGCATGACGCGTCTCGCCGTGGGGCGCTACTGGCGCGAGGCGACGCCGGAACAGCAGCAGCGGCTTACGAAGGAATTCCGCGATCTGCTGGTGCGCACCTATGCCATGTCGCTTGCCAACTACAAGAACCAGACCATCGAATACAAGCCGCTGCGCGTCGGTCCCAACGATACCGACGTGACGGTCAAGACCGTGGTCATCGAGCCAGGCCGGCAGCCCATCCCCATCGATTACCAGATGGTGAAGACGGCGGATGGCTGGAAGGTCTATGACATCACGGTGGAAGGGGTGAGCCTGGTGGTGAACTACCGTTCCAGCTTCGCTCAGGAAATCCAGCAGGGCGGCATCGAGCGGCTGATCCATGCCCTGGCGGAGAAGAATGCCCAGGTCGGCCAGCCGGCTACCCGGAAGAACTGATGAGTGCCATCCGCCGGGAAGGGGACCGGCTGACAGTCAGCGGCCCCATCCACATATCCAATGCGCGCGCGCTGCTGGCGCAAGGCGCTGCCCTGCTCGCGCCCGAGGTCACCTTGGTGGATCTCGCCGAGGTCACCGACGTGGATTCCGCCGCGGTGAGCCTGCTTTTGGAGTGGCAGCGGCAGGCGGCGCGGCTGGGCCGCCGCCTGCGCTTCGCCCATCTTCCCGCGAGTCTCAAGAGCCTGGCTGTCCTCTACGGCGTGACTGAACTGTTGCCCGAGGAGGCATGAGCGGCAGCCCCCCTGCGCTGGAGGTGCGCGCGGTCCACAAGCGCTTTGGTGAACTGCACGCCTTGCGTGGCGTGGATCTCACCGTGGAGGCCGGCGAATTCTTCGCCCTGCTGGGGCCCAACGGCGCTGGCAAATCCACTTTGATCAACATCGTGGCGGGGCTTGCGCGTGCCACCCTGGGCAGTGCGCGCGTCATGGGCCATGACGTGGTGCGCGATTACCGCGCCGCACGCCGGGCGCTGGGCGTCGTGCCTCAAGAACTGGTATTCGATCCCTTCTTCACCGTGCGTGAGACGCTGGAAATCCAGTCTGGCTATTTCGGCTTGCGCGACAACCATGCCTGGATCGACGCCCTGCTTGACGGGCTTGGCCTTGCGGACAAGGCGGACACCAACATGCGCAAACTTTCGGGGGGCATGAAGCGGCGCGTGCTGGTGGCGCAGGCGCTGGTGCACAAGCCGCCGGTGATCATCCTCGATGAGCCCACCGCCGGCGTCGACGTGGAGCTGCGCCAGAGCTTGTGGCAGTTCATCCAGATGCTCAATCGCGAAGGCCACACCGTCTTGCTCACCACCCACTACCTGGAAGAGGCGGAGGCCCTGTGCAACCGCATCGCCATGCTCAAGCAGGGTCGCATCATCGCCCTCGACACAAAGCAAAACCTGCTTTCTCGTTTTACCGAGAAATACGCGAGCTTCACTCTGCGCGAGGGGCGCCTGCCGCCGGAGCTGCAAGGAAAGGTTGTCGCCAGCGGTGACCGCTATACGCTGCGCTTGAACGACATGGCCGAGCTGGAAAACTTGCTGTGCCTGCTGCGCACGCAGGGGGCCGTAATAGCCGATCTCGACCTGGTGAAGCCGGATCTGGAGGAAGTGTTCATCCACTTGATGCAAAGCCAGCCATGACCTCCTTCCTCACCCTGTTCTACAAGGAGTTGCTGCGCTTCTGGAAGGTTTCGCTGCAGACCATCCTGGCGCCCATCATCACGGCGCTGCTTTACTTGCTGATTTTTTCCCATGTCCTGTCCCGCCACGAGGTCTATCCTGGTGTGCCCTATACGGCATTTCTGATTCCTGGCCTGGTCATGATGTCGGTGCTGCAGAATGCCTTCGCCAACAGCTCTTCCAGTCTTATCCAGTCCAAGATCACCGGCAACATCGTGTTCGTGCTGTTGCCACCCATTTCCTACCGGGAGTTTTTTCTCGCTTACGTCGCGGCGTCCATGGTGCGTGGCATGGTGGTGGGTATGGGCGTGCTGCTGGTGGCGGTGTGGTTTACCCCCGTGCCGCTACGGCATCCTGCATGGGCCCTGGGCTTTGCTCTGCTGGGCAGCGCCCTGATGGGAGCGTTGGGCGTGGTGGCGGGCATCTGGGCCGAAAAGTTCGACCAGATGGCGGGCTTCCAGAACTTCCTCATCATGCCCCTGACTTTTCTCGCGGGCGTGTTTTATTCCATCCATTCCCTGCCGCCCTTCTGGCAGGCAGCCTCCCATTTCAATCCGTTCTTCTACATGATCGACGGCTTTCGCTATGGCTTCTTCGGCCTGTCCGACGTGCCTCCGGCGCGCAGCCTATTCATTGTGACCTTGGCCTGTTTGGCCTTATCATTGGCCACTTTGCAACTACTCAGGTCCGGCTACAAGCTCCGCTACTGACGCTATGGTGACTCCGGAACAGATCGAGCACTACATCCGCCAGGGCCTGCCCTGCGACCACGTTGAGGTGCGCGGTGATGGCCAGCATTTCGAGGCGGTGATCGTCAGCCCCGTCTTCCGCGGCAAGAGCATGGTGCAGCAGCACCAGGCCGTGTATGCCGCGCTGGGCGATCGCATGCGCGAGGAAATCCACGCCCTCTCCATGAAGACTTTCACGCCCGAGGACTGGGCGAAGCGCTAGCAAATTTCGGCACCAGCGCTGCGGCGCCCAGACGATTGCGACGCGTGAATGCGCCGCGGCTGCCCCGCCTGGCCGAAAGGTATCCACCCAACCGCAAACATGGACAAACTGCTGATTCAGGGCGGCGCGCCGCTCCAAGGTGAAGTGCGCATCTCCGGCGCCAAGAATGCGGCCCTGCCCATTCTGTGCGCCGGCTTGCTTACCTCGGAGACGGTCAGCCTCACCAACGTGCCCCATCTGCGCGACGTGACCACCATGCTGTCCCTGCTGGGGGGCATGGGCATGCAGGTGACCGTGGATGAGACGATGGAGCTCACCTTGAACGGTGCCCATATTCACCGGCGTGAGGCCCCCTACGACATGGTCAAGACCATGCGTGCCTCGATCCTGGTGCTGGGACCGCTGTTGGCGCGCTTTGGCGAGGCGCGCGTGTCCCTGCCCGGCGGCTGTGCCATCGGCTCCCGCCCGGTGGATTTGCACATCAAGGGGCTCAAGGCCATGGGCGCGCAGATCGAAATCGAGCACGGCTACATCGTGGCCCGCGCCGAGCGGCTCAAGGGGACACGCATCTTCATGGATTTGGTGTCGGTGACCGGCACCGAGAACTTGATGATGGCCGCGACCCTGGCCGAGGGCGAGACGGTGATCGAAAACGCGGCGCGGGAGCCGGAGGTGGTGGACCTCGCACAGTGCCTGACCAGCATGGGGGCGCGCATTTCCGGTGCCGGGACCGACGTGATCCGTATCCGCGGCGTGGAACGTCTTTCTGGGGCGCGCCACCGCATCATGCCCGATCGCATCGAGACCGGCACCTATTTGTGCGCTGCCGCCGCCACCGGTGGCGAGATTCGGCTGCTGGACACCTCCGCATCCTATCTGGATGCCGTGCTCGACAAGCTGATGGATGCTGGCTGCGACATCGTCACGGAAAAGTCGCCGGACCACGAAGCAATTCGTCTACGCGCACCGCGCAAGCTCACGGCGGTATCGGTGAGGACCGCGCCCTATCCGGCCTTCCCCACCGACATGCAGGCGCAATTCATGGCCCTCAACACCATCGCCCGCGGCACCGCCGTGATTCGCGAAACCATCTTCGAGAATCGCTTCATGCATGCAGTGGAACTGAAGCGGCTGGGCGCCAACATTCGTATCGACGGCAACCAGGCGGTGGTGGAAGGGGTGGAGCGTCTCACCGGTGCCGCGGTCATGGCCACCGACCTGCGCGCGTCCGCCAGCCTGGTGATCGCGGGCCTGGTGGCAGAAGGCGAAACCCTGATCGACCGCATCTACCACCTGGACCGTGGCTACGAGGCGATCGAGGAAAAACTCTCCCGGCTAGGCGCGCGCATCAAGCGCGTGCGCTGAACGATAACGCAAGCGGCCCGCCGCACGATTCCGGCCGCGCTCTAGGGACGGGAGCGCGCGGCATAGAGGCCGTGGCGAAACACATAGGCTGCGGTTTGATAGCAGGCGATCGCTTCTCGGGCGAGGTCGGCGTCTTCGACTCGGCTCCTCGGTAGATTCCGCTCGTCGAGCTCAAACACGTCCACCTTGCGCTTGGGTCGCAGCACCACCATACGGCCGTTCTTGATGTAGCCCAGCGTCTGGTAATTGGCGACGTAGGCGCGGTCAGCGGAGGGCGGCGCGTGGAGGACATCCCGCCCGAAAAACTTGCTGTCGTAGTCCAGACCCAGCACGCCCAGTAGGGTCGGCACGATGTCGATCTGCGACATCAAGCGGTCGATCCGCTGCGGCGAGATGTGCTTCGGTGAGTAGAAAAACACGGGAATCCGGTACTTGTCCACCGGGATGTTGACGGTACCGCGGGCATTGGCGCCGTGATCGGCGGTGATCACGAACAGGGTGTCGTCGTACCAGGAATGTTTGCGTGCTTGTGCGAGCAGATGGCCGATTGCGTAGTCAGCATATTTCACTGCGCCTTCGCGCCCGGAGCCGGGGGGAATGTCGATGCGGCCGGCAGGATAGGTATAGGGCCGGTGATTGCTGGTGGTCATGATGTGAACGAAGAAAGGGCGAGCGGGCGCCCCCGGCGGCGTGTTCTCCAAGACGTGGTCCATCTTCTGGATGACGTGGTCGAACAGGTATTCATCGGCCACCCCCCAGATGTTGGCGAAGCCGATCTCGTGCTTCGGGATGTCCGTGCGGTCGATGATCTGGTAGCCGTTGGCGCCGAAAAAGGCGTTCATGTTGTCGAAATAGCCATACCCACCGTAGGCGAAGTACACCTGGTAGCCGAATTCCCCTAGGAGGCTTCCAAGGGAGAACAAGTGCTCGTTCCTGGGCCGGCGCACGATGGACTGGCCAGGCGTCGGCGGCAGGCTCAGGGACAGCGCCTCAAGTCCACGCACCGTGCGATTGCCAGTGGCGTAGACGTTGGAAAACCACAGGCTATCCTTAGCCAGGCGATCCATTACCGGCGTCAACCCGCGCGGGTCGCCATAAGCACCGAGAAACTCCGCACCCATGCTCTCGATACTCACCAGCACGACATTGAGGCGCCTAGACCGGCCACTGCCAGCGATATGACGCTCAAGCCCGCCGGCCGGTTGATCGGCTCGCCAGCTGCCGCCATCTTCCATGAGCAGGCGGCGCGTCGTGGCGAAGGCCTCCTTTTCCGGCAGGGTGGCATAAAAACGTTCGAAGTCGAGTTCGTTTGCGCGCGCGGCAGCAAAGAAGGCATAGATTCCGTTGCCAGCCAGCTCGTTGACCGAATCGCTGCTGCTCTGGTTTTTCAGGTCACCGTTTAGCCCCATGATGAGGCCCGCCAGCAGCGTGCTCCAGCCCACAAACCAAGCCAGCCGAGATTGCCAGGCCCAGGGCCTGCCGGCCAAGGCATAAATCCGGCGCGCGAAGGGAACCCACCACAACACCGCAGCCAGCGCCAGCCCGAGCATGATTCTGCCCACCGGGTAGCTTTCGCGAATGTTGCCCAGAACTTCCTGGGAGTAGATGAGGTAGTCAACGGCGATGAAGTTGAAGCGCGCTCCAAATTCTTCCCAGAAAAACCACTCGGACACCGCGGTGAGCAGCAGCACGAAGGTCAAAACGGCCAGCGCCAGCATGACCATGGCACGCCAGACGTGCCAGCGCGCGAAGCGGTCAGGCACCAGGGCGAGCATTACGAACACCGGCGTCACGAAGTAAATTGCCGCGGCGAGGTCAAACAACAGGCCAAAGCCAAAAATCTGCAGATAGGGCGTCAGGCCCGAGGGTAGCCCCACCTCTGGCCGCAGCATCAGCGCGATGCGGGTGATCATGGCGATGGTGATCGAACTGGCGACGAGGGCTAAGACCGGCACCAGGCGTGGGGGTAGGCGTTCTTTGCGCATGCTGAATTCGTCTGCGGAAAACATGTCATGGTATGTCAACGGGCGCCTGCGCTACAAACCGGGGCTGGCTATTCAACCCTGGCTTGGCTCGGCTGGGGCAACAGGGGCTCGCAGGGGGGGAGCCGGCAGATCCGGAACCGGAACTTAGGCGAAACTACAGGGATCCAGTAAAATCACAATTTTGCGCGAAAGCCCGCCGTGTCTGGGATTACCATTGCCCTGTCCAAGGGCCGGATTTTCGAGGAAACTACGCCGCTTCTAAAGGCTGCGGGACTTCAGCCGCTGGAGGATCCGGAGTCCTCGCGCAAGCTCATCATCGGCACCAACCGGCCCGATGTGCGACTCATCATCGTGCGCGCCACCGATGTGCCCACCTATGTGCAGCACGGGGGCGCCGATCTGGGCATTGCGGGCCGCGACGTGTTGCTGGAGCATGGCGGCACCGGGCTGTACCAGCCGCTGGATCTTAAGATCGGCCGCTGCCGCATGATGGTGGCGGCGCCTGAAGGGTTCGACTATGCCGGACGGGTGCGCCAGGGGGCGCGTCTGCGCGTGGCGACCAAGTATGTGAAGACCGCACGCGAGCATTTCGCCGGCAAGGGCGTGCATGTGGATCTGATCAAGCTCTACGGCTCCATGGAACTCGCCCCCCTGGTGGGCTTGGCCGACGCCATCGTCGATCTCGTCTCCACCGGTGGCACCCTGAAAGCCAACAACCTGGTCGCGGTAGAAGAGATCATGCCCATCAGCTCCCGGCTGGTGGTGAATCAGGCTGCTTTGAAACTCAAGTACGGGCAGATCCAACCTCTGCTCGAACAGTTCGCCGCGGCCGTGGGAGATGCTCCATGTTGAAACTGCGCCGTCTGGCCACTGCCGATGCCGATTTCGAGGCACGGTTTTCACAGCTGCTTGCCTTCGAAGGGGCCCAGGATGCCGCCATCGAAGCCAGCGTTGCCCGTATCCTGGAGGACGTCAAGCGCCGGGGGGATGCCGCCGTGCTGGACTACACGCGCCAGTTCGACCGGCTCGATGCGCCCTCCGTGGCCGCCCTGGAACTGCCCAAGGTGCGTCTGACCCAGGCGCTCGCGGGGCTGGATCCGGACGTGCACGATGCCCTAGTGGTGGCTGCCGACCGGGTGCGCGCCTACCACGAGCGCCAAGTGCTGCAGTCCTGGACCTATACCGAACCGGACGGCACCGTGCTGGGCCAGCAGGTCACGCCTCTGGATCGCGTCGGCCTGTACGTGCCGGGCGGCAAGGCGGCCTACCCGTCCTCGGTGTTGATGAATGCCATTCCGGCCAAGGTGGCCGGGGTAGCGGAGCTGGTCATGGTGGTTCCCACGCCAGGCGGCGTGGTAAATGACCTGGTCCTGGCCGCCGCCGCGGTGTGCGGAGTGAATCGGGTGTTCACCATCGGCGGGGCGCAGGCAGTGGGAGCGCTGGCCTACGGCACGGCGACCATCCCCCAGGTGGACAAGATCGTGGGCCCCGGCAATGCCTATGTGGCCGCCGCTAAGCGTCGCGTGTTCGGGGTGGTGGGCATCGACATGGTGGCGGGGCCTTCGGAGATCCTGGTGATCTGCGACGGCAAGACCGAGCCGGACTGGATTGCCATGGATCTCTTCTCCCAGGCCGAGCACGACGAGCTCGCCCAGTCCATCCTACTGTGTCCGGACGCCGAATTCATCGACCGGGTTGCGGTCAGCATGGAACGGCTGCTCGAGCAGATGCCACGCCGGAAGGTGATCACCGCGTCGCTGGAAGGCCGGGGTGCCTTGATCCATGTGCGGGATCTGGAAGAGGCGGTGGCCCTCGCCAACCGCATCGCTCCCGAGCATCTGGAGCTATCCGTGGCAGAGCCCGAATTCTGGGCGAAGAAAATTCGCCACGCGGGCGCCATCTTCATGGGCCGCAACACCTGCGAAGCCTTGGGCGATTACTGTGCGGGTCCCAACCACGTGTTGCCTACCTCGCGCACTGCACGTTTTTCCTCCCCCCTGGGGGTGTATGACTTCCAGAAACGTTCCAGCCTGATCCAGGTTTCGCCCGAGGGAGCCCATAGCCTGGGCCGCATTGCTGCCACCCTGGCCTATGGCGAGGGCCTAGAGGCCCATGCCAAGTCGGCGGAATATCGGATTCCCCATCGTTGACGTGCCTCGCGCGCTCCGGCCGGCGGGCAGGGGCCAAGCGCGAGACCCCTATGGCGTGGATATGCCCATGAACCCCGACCAACTCATACGCGACGAAATCCGCGCGCTAACCCCCTACCACGTGCCGGAGGCCACCGGCTACGTGAAGCTGGACGCGATGGAGAACCCCTACCCGTTGCCGGAGGCGCTGCGTGCGGAAATCGCGCAGCTTGTGGCGCACACCGACATCAACCGCTATCCGGACGCGGAAGCGGTGCGACTCAAGGCGCGGCTCAGACAGACTATGGGTATTGGGCCCGAGTGGGACATCCTATTGGGCAATGGTTCCGACGAGCTCATCCAGATCCTCGCCTTCGCGGTGGCGCGGCCGGGTGCGATTGTGCTCGGCCTGGAGCCGTCCTTCGTCATGTACCGCATGATCGCCACCTTTGCCGGCTTGCGTTACGTGGGCGTGCCCCTCAAACCGGACTTTCGCCTCGACCGGGAGGCGACCCTGGCGGCCATCCGCACCCACCAGCCGGCGCTGGTGTTCATCGCCTATCCCAACAATCCCACCGGCAATTTGTTCGACGAGGCGACCCTGCTGGAAATCCTGGCCGCGGCGCCGGGGCTGGTGGTGGTGGACGAGGCCTACCACGTTTTCGCCCGCAAAAGCGTGCTGCCGCGCTTGGCCGACTACCCGAATCTGCTGGTGATGCGCACCCTGTCCAAGCTGGGGCTGGCGGGTCTGCGCCTAGGGTTTCTGGTGGGCGCGCGCGCCTGGCTTGCGGAGCTTGGCAAGCTGCGCTTGCCGTATAATGTCAACGCCCTCACCCAGGTGGTGGCGGAGCGGGTGCTGGGGGCGATGGCGGTGCTCGAAGAGCAAGCGGCATGTATTCGCGAGGCGCGCGGGGAACTGTTCCGCGCCCTGAAAGCCCTGCCGGGCGTTGAGCCCTACCCCAGCGATGCGAATTTCATCCTGTTCCGCGTGCCGGATGCGGAGCGGACTTTCGAAGGCTTGAAGCGACAGGGCATCCTGATAAAGAACCTGAACCGGGCCCACCCCATGCTTGCGGGCTGCCTGCGGGTGACCGTGGGCACGCCCGAGGAAAACGGCCGATTCCTGCACAGCCTAGCGACCTGCCTTTGACCAGATCTTCCACCTGCCCCATGAACCGCGCTTCACACGACATCGAATGCCCCATGCGCGAAGCTGCCAGCCAACGCCACACCCTGGAAACGCGCATCGCCGCCCGCATCAATCTCGATGGCAGCGGCCAGGCCCGCATCGCCACCGGTGTGCCCTTTCTCGATCACATGCTCGAGCAGGTGGCCCGGCATGGCCTGTTCGACATCGAGGTAACGGCGCAGGGCGATCTGCACATTGATGCCCACCATACCGTCGAGGACGTGGGCATCACCCTCGGTCAGGTATTCGCCATGGCGGTGGGCGACAAGAAGGGTATTCGCCGCATGGGCCATGCCTACGCGCCCCTGGACGAAGCCTTGTCGCGGGTGGTGGTGGATCTCTCGGGGCGGCCTGGCCTGGTGTTCCAGGTGGAGTTCACGCGCCCACGGGTGGGGGAATTCGACGTGGACCTGATCCGCGAATTCTTCCAGGGTTTCGTCAATCACGCCCAGCTCACCCTGCACGTGGACAATCTGCGTGGCCTCAACGCGCACCATCAGGCAGAGAGTGTGTTCAAGGGCTTTGGGCGCGCGCTGCGCATGGCGGTGGAACGGGACTTTAGGGCGGCCGGCATCATGCCTTCCACCAAGGGAAGCTTGTAATCCATTTGCCCGTGTGACACGTCGCTCCCGGCCCCGTTTGACCATGACCGACATTGCCGTCATCGACTATGGAATGGGCAACCTGCGCTCGGTCTCCAAGGCCCTGGAGCACGTGGCACCGCGGGCGAGGGTGAGTGTGACCAGCGATCCCGATGTGATCCGGCGCGCCGGGCGGGTGGTATTTCCGGGCGTGGGGCATGCTGCCGACTGCCTGCGCGAGCTCGATGCCCGGGGCTTGCGCGAACTGGTGGCTGAGGTGGCGCGCAGCAAGCCCTTCCTCGGCATTTGTCTGGGCATGCAGATGCTATTCGAACATTCGGAGGAAGGCGACACCCCGGGCCTGGGCATCCTGCCGGGGCGGGTGCTGCGGTTTCCCGGCGAGGCCATGCACGATGCGCAGGGCGAGAGGCTCAAGGTGCCCCACATGGGCTGGAACCAGGTGTACCAGGTCCAGCCCCATCCCCTGTGGAACGGCATCGCCGACGGCGCGCGCTTTTATTTCGTGCACAGCTATTACTGCGAACCGGCCACCCCCGATCTGGTGGCGGGATATAGTCTCTATCCCTTTCCCTTCACCAGTGCCGTGGCGCGGGAGAACGTGTTCGCGGTGCAATTCCACCCGGAAAAGAGCCAGGCCGCTGGCCTGACTCTGCTGGGCAATTTCGTGCTTTGGGACGGCGGCGCCGGCGCCGCCTGTACCCCATCGGTCTGCCTGTGAGAGTTCTGCAATGCTGATCATTCCCGCCATCGACCTCAAGGATGGACATTGCGTCCGTCTCAAGCAGGGTATCATGGAGCAAGCCACCGTGTTCTCCGATGATCCCGCCGCCATGGCCCGCCATTGGCTGGCCCAAGGCGCACGCCGTCTGCATCTGGTGGACCTCAACGGTGCCTTCGCCGGCAAACCCGTGAATGAAAAGGCCATCCAAGCCATCATCGAGGCGGTGGGGACGGAAATCCCGGTGCAACTCGGGGGCGGTATCCGCGACCTGGACACCATCGAGCGCTACCTGGACGACGGCGTGAGCTACGTCATCATCGGTACTGCGGCGGTGAAGAACCCGGGCTTTTTGCACGAGGCTTGCGATGCCTTCCCCGGCCATATCATGGTGGGACTGGACGCCAAGGACGGCAAGGTGGCGGTTGACGGCTGGTCCAAGGTCACGGGCCATGATGTGGTGGACCTGGCCAGGAAATTCGAAGGCTATGGCGTCGAGGCCGTGATCTACACCGACATCGGCCGCGACGGCATGCTCTCAGGTGTGAACATCGAAGCCACCGTGCGGCTTGCGCGGGAGCTTTCCATTCCCGTCATCGCCAGCGGCGGCATCACCAATCTGGACGACATCCGCGCTTTGTGTGCGGTGGAAGACGAGGGCATCATGGGGGCCATCACCGGCCGCGCCATCTACCAAGGTTCGCTGGATTTCGCGGCAGCGCAGAAGCTGGCCGACGAGCTGGGTGCCCAGCGCGCGGCGCAGAAGAGCTAGCAGGGTCGGCCTGCCCACGCCATGGCCCTGGCCAAACGCATCATCCCCTGTCTCGACGTGACCGCCGGCCGCGTGGTGAAGGGGGTGAACTTCGTCAACCTCAAGGACGCGGGCGACCCCGTGGAAATCGCCCGTCGCTACGACGAGCAAGGGGCGGACGAGCTCACCTTCCTCGATATCACCGCCAGCTCCGACGAGCGCGACATCATCCTGCAAGTGGTCGAGGCGGTGGCCTCGCAGGTGTTCATTCCCCTCACGGTGGGCGGCGGTGTGCGTTCCGCCGAGGACGTGCGCCGCCTGCTGCACGCGGGCGCCGACAAGGTATCCATGAACACCTCGGCCGTGCAAAACCCGCAACTGGTGGAGGAGGCCGCGGCGCGTTTCGGCAACCAGTGCATCGTGGTGGCCATCGATGCCAAGGAGACGGCACCCGGCAAGTGGCAAGTCTTCACCCATGGTGGGCGCAAGAATGCCGGCCTCGACGCCGTGGCTTGGGCACGCCGGGTGGAAACTCTGGGCGCGGGCGAGATCCTGCTCACTTCCATGGATCGCGATGGCACCCGGCAGGGCTTTGACCTTGCCTTGACGCGGGCGGTGGCGGATGCCGTGGACATTCCGGTGATCGCCAGCGGCGGCGTGGGCAATCTCGACCATCTGGTGGCCGGCATTCTCGAGGGTCATGCTGATGCGGTGCTAGCCGCGAGCATCTTCCATTTCGGCGAATACACCGTGCGTGAGGCCAAGGAATACCTGTCGCGCCATGGCATCGAAGTGCGCCTCTGAGCGTGCGCCAGACGTGTAAAATGGCTTTTTTGTCCGGAAGGCGCCATGGCAGATTGGCTTGACGAAGTACGCTTCAGCGAAGATGGCCTGGTGCCGGTGATCGCCCAGGAAGCAGCCAGCGGTCGGGTGCTCATGGTGGCCTGGATGAATCGGGAGGCCCTGACCAGGACCGCCGCTACTGGCGAGGCGGTGTACTGGTCCCGCTCCCGCGGCCGTTTCTGGCACAAGGGCGAGGAGTCAGGCCACGTGCAGAAGGTGAAGGAAATCCGTCTGGACTGCGATGGCGACGTGATTCTTCTCACCGTGGAGCAGGTGGGTGGCATTGCCTGCCATACCGGCCGCGAAAGTTGCTTCTACCGGCGACTGGACGGCGACCGCTGGGTGGACGTGGAGCCTGTCCTCAAGGACCCGGCGCTGATTTACCGCAAATGAGCCGCCAGCCATGAACGACATCCTAGACAAGCTCGCCGCCACCCTGGAGGCGCGCAAGGGCGCCAATCCCGAGACTTCCTACGTGGCGCGGCTGTATGCCCAGGGACTCGATGCCATCCTCAAGAAGGTGGGCGAAGAGGCGGCGGAAACCCTCATCGCTGCCAAGGGGGGTGAGCGCGGGCAACTGGTGTACGAGGTGGCCGATCTGTGGTTTCACACCTTGGTGCTTCTGGCAAGCCAAGGCTTGGGGCCGCGTGACGTGCTGGCAGAACTCGCTCGGCGTGAAGGTGTCTCCGGTATCGTGGAGAAGGCCTCGCGCCGGGAATCATGACCGGTGTGAGAGGGGCGAAATGGAAGACTGCATTTTCTGCAAGATCGTGCGGGGCGAGCTGCCCAGCCGCAAGGCCTATGAGGACGAGGATGTACTGGTGTTCCATGACATCCATCCCATCGCGCCGGTGCATTTGCTTCTGATTCCCAAGGCCCACGTGGCGAGCTTGGCCGATTGCGGGCCGGCGCACCAGGCGCTGTTGGGCAAGCTCTTGTTGTTGGCGCCGCGCCTGGCGCGGGAACATGGGCTCACCGAGGGTTTCCGCACCATGATCAACACCGGTCGCGGCGGCGGGCAGGAAATCTTTCATCTGCATCTGCACGTGTTTGGTGGCGGCGAGCGTATTCCAAAAATCTGATTTTCCGGAGGAGCGAAACATGGGTTCTTTCAGTATCTGGCACTGGCTCATCGTTCTGGCCATCGTCCTGCTCGTGTTCGGCACCAAGAAGCTGCGCAATCTGGGCAGCGACCTGGGTGGCGCGGTGAAAGGCTTCAAGGATGCCATGAAAGAAGGCGCGGCCGAGGCGCCCAAGCAGGTGGAGGCCAAACCCACGGGCACCACGGTGGAGGGTGAGGTCAAGGACAAGACCCATGGTTGAATGCTTGCTGCGCGTCCCCCCAAAGTGACGGCTCGGGCTCAATGGCTGGGCTGAAGCCGGACGGCTGAACATGTTCGACATCGGCTTTTCCGAGCTGCTGGTGATCGGCGTGGTGGCTCTCATCGTGCTGGGGCCGGAGCGCCTGCCCAAGGTCGCCCGCACCGCAGGGCATCTGCTCGGCCGCTTCCAGCGCTATGTCTCGGACGTGAAGGCCGAGATCAAGCGTGAGATGCACAATGAGGAGATCATGAAACTCTCCGCCAGCCTGCAGGAGGCGAAGGATGCGGTGACCGGCGTGGAACAGGCGCTGCATGAGCAAGTGGGCGAGACCGGGCAGATTCTCAAATCGGTTCCGGAATCCGTGGGTTCCCTGGAGTTCGTCGAAGAACCCAGACCGGTGGAAGTCACGCGCTCCGCGCCGGATGAGGCCGCTGCGCCGCCTGCCGAGCCCTCGCCCCAGCTGGAGCTGCCGCTGCCGCCTCTGAGCGAGCCGCCCGCGCAGCATATCCCGCCGCACAACCCCGCGCCATGAGCGAACAGACCTTCATCTCACACCTCCTCGAGCTGCGCGACCGGCTGTTGCGCATGGTGGCGGCGGTGGTGGTGGTCTTCATCATTTTGTTCATCTACCCCGGGGCGAACACTCTCTACACCCTGCTGGCCAAGCCCCTGCTCGCCAGTCTGCCCAAGGGGGGACAAATGATTGCCACCGAGGTCACCACACCCTTTTTCGTCCCCATGAAAGTGACCGCGCTGGCGGCTTTTCTCATTGCCCTGCCCTATATCCTGTACCAGATCTGGGCCTTCGTCGCCCCCGGCTTGTATGCCCATGAAAAGCGCTTCGCCCTACCCCTTCTGGTTTCGAGCGTGCTGCTTTTCTTTGTGGGCATGGCCTTTGCGTATTTCCTGGTGTTTCCCGTGGTGTTCGGCTTCATCACCCATGTGGCGCCGGAAGGCGTGGCAGTGATGACCGACATCGGCAAATATCTCGATTTCGTTATCACCCTATTCATCGCCTTCGGCATCACCTTCGAGGTACCGGTGGCGGTGGTCTTGTTGGTGAAGGTGGACCTGGTGAGCGTGGAGAAACTGCGCAAGATCCGTCCCTATATCATCGTCGGGGCCTTCGTGGTGGGCGCCATCTTCACGCCGCCGGATGTGGTGTCCCAGTTCATGCTGGCCGTGCCCCTGTGGCTTTTGTACGAGGTGGGAATCCTCCTGGCGCGGCTGGTGAGCCGCGCCCGTCCCGAGGAGACGCCCTATCGGCCGCTTTCCGAGTCGGAACTGGATGCCGAGTTGGATCGCATCGAGACAGAACAAAAGCGCGGCTCCTAATGCCGCAAAGACACTCGCCTCCCGTATAGCGGAAGCCCCCATGCGCACCCTTCTTCTCGTTCTTCTGCTCTTCGCGCCAGCATTGCAGGCCGAACCCCTGGCCAACCGGCTGCGGCATCATCCCTCGCCCTATCTCGCCCTGCATGGCACCGACCCCACGGCCTGGCAGGAATGGAATGCCGAAACCGTGGCGCGGGCGCGCCGCGAGAACAAGCTCTTGTTCGTCTCCCTGGGCTATTTCTCCTGTCATTGGTGCCATGTGATGCAAAAGGAGAGCTACCGCGATCCCGAGATCGCTGCCTTCCTCAATGCCCATTTCATTCCGGTCAAGGTGGACCGGGAACTCGATCCTGCGCTGGACGCACAGCTACAGGCCTTTGCCGAGGCCACTCGCGGCCAGTCTGGCTGGCCGTTGAACGTCTTCATCACGCCCGAGGGCTACCCCCTATTCGCGCTGCTTTATGCGCCGCCAGCGGAATTTCTGCAAGCCGTGCAGCGCCTGGCCGCGCGCTGGGACGAGGAAGGGCCGCAGCTTGCGCGGCTGGCGCGGGAAGCGGCACTGCCGCCACCGCCGCCCCTGACGGTGGAGGCGCGCTTCGCCCCTGCCATCGGCGTGCTCTACCAGCAGCGTCTCGTCGAGGAAGCCCTCGCCCACGCCGATGTCCTCCAGGGCGGCTTCGGCAAGGTGAGCAAGTTTCCCCATGCACCCCAGCTCGCTGCGCTGCTCGCCATCGAGGGCCGCAAGCCCAATCCCAGACTGGCGGAATTCCTGCGTCTCAGCTTGGACCAGATGGCGCGGCTAGGTCTGCGTGACCACGTGGCAGGCGGCTTCTTCCGCTACACCGTGGATCCGGACTGGCACACGCCCCACTTCGAGAAAATGCTCTACGACAACGCCCAGCTGGCAGCCGTATATTTGGACGCATCGCGCCTGCTAGCCCGCCCCGAATACCGAGACATCGCTTATGAGACCTTGGACTTCATGCTGGAAAACTTGCGTGATGTCTCCGGTGGTTTCGTGACCAGCACCTCGGCGGTGGACGAGGCAGGGCGCGAAGGCGGTGTCTATCTCTGGGACAAGGCGGAACTGGCGCGGCTACTCGATGCTGCGGATTACAGCCTGGTCGAGCGCATCTGGGGGCTTGGCGAGCCGCCATCCTTCGAGCTCGGTTATCTGCCCATGGCGCGCATCGTCCCCACGGCCGCGGAAACCGCGCGGCTTAGGGCCATCCATGCGCGCCTCAAGGCGGAGCGCGCACGGCGCGGACTCTTACGCGACGAGAAACTGTTGGCGGGGCTCAACGGCCTGGCGCTTGCCGCGCTTGCGCGCGCCGCCCAGGACGAACCCCGTTATCGGCCAGCGGCACGGGCGGTGCGGGATTTTCTGGTGCAACGCTTGATGACGGATCAGGGCCTCCGCAAGGGCATTGCCAGCGGCCAGGTCCTGGGGCCGGCGGATTTGGAGGACTATGCCTATGTGGCCGAGGGGCTGCTGGCCTACGCGCTGCTAGACGAAAGCCTGGGTGACCGGGAACGGGCGCGCACCCTCGTGACGCGCGCCTGGGACCTGTTCCATGGTCCCCACGGCTGGACCTTGGATACCCAGCCGCTCCTGGCGCGCCCCTATTATCAGCGCATCGTGCCCGATGGTGCCACGCCCGCGCCTGCTGCCGTGCTCATCCGCACAAGCTGGCGCCTGGGCGGCAAGCCCCTGCGCACGCGTGCGCTGCGGGCGCTCAACGTGGGCTATGAGATTCTGGACCAGGGCGTGTTCTGGTACGCAACCCAGGTCGCCGCCATGGGCGAGATCCAGTGACTAGCCCGGAATGCGTCAAGGCGTGACGAATGTCTGCGTCCCCCGCACGCGGGAACGCAGAAAGCCGCCCATGGCCGTACCCGGATTTCCGTTTCCGGGATGCCGATCAATCGTGGTCAGCCGCCCTGCGGGTAGTACACGAAAAGCTTGTAGCCGGTAGCATCCACGCCTACCACTTCCAGGGATAGCTTCACCGTCACTTCCTCGTTGGGGGGCATGCCCTGTTGCAGTTGGACCCCTGTGGGCAGGTAGTCCCTCGGGCCGAAATGGCGTCGCGCCACCGGCCGACTGTTGCTGTCGGTGAGGGTGAGTTCCAGATGGGGGTAGGCCATGGGCCAGGGCGCGAGGTTGCGCAGCGTCGCCGTGAGCAGCACGCCCTGGGGCCGCTCGGCATCGGCCTTTAGCTCCGAAGACTCCAGACGTATCTTCTCGGCTTCCGCGGGCAGTCCGATCTTGCAGCGGGCGAGTCCACACATGAATTCCAAGGCCGGGCGTATCTGGGGATAGCGGGACGCAAGCCAGACGCGCTGGAAATAGGCAACCTCTAGCAGCGCGACGACCGCCAGCAAAAGCGAGCCGGCCGCCCAGGCGAGGCGACGCCGGCGCGCGCGCTTTTCCTGGAGGGTGAGTTCCTCCTGCAGATTCTCCAGCTTTTCCTTTAGCTCGGGCGTGATCTCCAGACGCGGCCGGGCGCGCTTCCTCCCGCGATCCTCCCGGGGCCGCAGGCTTTCCAACTGGTCCGTCTCGGCGATGCTGCGGTTGATCTCCTCCGTTTCCCGTTCGATCTGTTCGTCCGTGGGCAGGGGGAAAGAGGCGGTCAGGGGCTCGGCCACGCTGAGGGGGGCAGGCTTTAGGGTGATGTGCTCGCTGGCGGGCGCTCCGTCGGAAGGCGCCATCAAGCTCACCGTCTCGATGGGCGTGACCAGCGTGTCGAAGGCGTTGAAGACGAAGGCGCATTTGCCGCAGCGCACCTTGCCCGCACGCATGTCCAGCTGTTCCGTGGTGACCCGGAAGACGGTCTGGCAGGAGGGGCAGGTGGTCTGCATGCTCATGGTCGGCGCACGCCGGTTAAGCGCGCCCAGCCTTCTTGGTAAACGGGCGGTGCCATGGCGAACCACTGGGCGTACAGGGCGTTCATCTCCTCCGCCTGTTGGGCAAGCAGGCCCGATAGCACGATCGTTCCACCCGGGCGCACCGCAGCGGCCAGGGCGGGCGCGAGCAGGCGCAGGGGGTTGGCGAGAATGTTGGCCAGCACGACGTCGTATTGTGCCCCAGACAGCTCACCGGGCAAAGCGAAGGCGATGGCCACGCCGTTTGCTGCGGCATTCTCGCGTGCAGCCGCCACCGCCTGGGGATCGATGTCCACCCCGGCCACCTCGCCCGCTCCCAGCTTCTTGGCGGCGATGGCCAGGATGCCTGAACCACAGCCGTAATCCAGCACCGACGCGCCAGGTGTGAGCGCTTCGTCGAGCCACTCGAGGCACAGGCGGGTGGTGGGATGACTGCCGGTGCCGAAGGCGAGGCCCGGGTCGAGCACCAGATTGATGGCGGCAGGATCGGGGGCTCGATGCCAGCTGGGAACGATCCACAGACGCGGCGAGATGGAAATGGGCTCGAACTGGGACTGGGTGAGGCGCACCCAATCCTGTTCCGGCAACGCTTCCACCTCGCAAGCCGGCGTGGGCAAGCCAGCGGCTTGCGCCGCGGCGGCGAGCGCCGAGCCTACGTCCACCTGAGGGGGAAACAGGGCGGTGACCAAGCTGTCCTGCCACAGGCTAGGCGGGCTTTGTCCACCAGGCTGGCCTTCGGGCTCGCCAAACAAGGCCTGCTCGGCTGCCGTGCCGGCATGGGCATCCTCGATGCCCGCGGAGAGCGCCCCCCGCTCCAGCAGGGCGTCGGACAGACGCTCGGCGCTTGCTGCGTCGGTATGTATCTTCAGGATTTGCCAGGCCATGGGCAGGTGCCCCTCACTTGCCCGGCTTGAGGGCTTCCAGCTTGTGGGTGAGGTAATGGATGCTCGCGCCGCCGGCGATAAAGGCGGGATCCTGCATCAGGTCCTGGTGCAGTGGGATGTTGGTCTTCACGCCTTCCACCACCATCTCCGACAAGGCGATGCGCATGCGGGCGATGGCCTGGTCGCGGGTATCACCATAGGCGATCAGCTTTCCGATCATGGAATCGTAGTAGGGCGGCACGAAGTAGTTTTGGTACACATGGGAATCGACCCGAATGCCGGGCCCGCCGGGGGCGTGGTATTGGGTGATGCGCCCCGGTGAAGGCACGAAGGTATAGGGATCCTCGGCGTTGATGCGGCACTCGATGGCATGGCCGCGGAACTTGATGTCCTTTTGCCGGTAGCGCAGCTTCTCGCCGGCGGCGATGCGGATCTGCTCCTGGATGATGTCCACCCCGGTGATAAGCTCCGTCACGGGATGCTCCACCTGCACCCGGGTGTTCATCTCGATGAAAAAGAATTCCCCGTTTTCGTAGAGGAACTCGAAGGTGCCGGCACCCCTGTAGCCGATCTTGCGGCAGGCGGTGGCGCAACGTTCGCCGATCTTGTCGCGCAGTTTCGGGTCAAGGCCAGGCGCCGGCGCTTCCTCGATGATTTTTTGGTGGCGCCTTTGCATGGAACAGTCGCGCTCCCCTAGATGGATGGCGTTGCCATGCTCATCGGCCAGCACCTGGATCTCGATGTGGCGGGGATTCTGGAGGAAGCGTTCCAGATACACCTCGGGATTGCCGAAGGCCGCTTGGGCCTCGCTGCGCGTCATGTTCACGGCGTTGAGCAGATTGGCTTCTGTGTGCACCACACGCATGCCCCGGCCGCCGCCCCCGCCCGCGGCCTTGATGATCACCGGATAGCCCACGTCACGGGCGATGCGCAGTATCTCGTCCGGGTCTTCCGGCAGCGCACCTTCCGAGCCTGGCACGCAGGGCACGCCCGACTCCAGCATGGCGCGCTTGGCATTCACCTTATCGCCCATGAGACGGATGCTCTCGGGGCGCGGCCCAATGAAAACGAAGCCGCTCGATTCCACCCGCTCGGCGAAGTCGGCATTTTCCGACAGGAAGCCATAGCCCGGATGAATGGCCTCGGCATCGGTCACCTCCGCGGCGGCGATGATGGCCGGCACGTTGAGATAACTCAGGTGCGAAGGCGCCGGCCCGATGCACACGGACTCGTCGGCGAGCTTCACGTATTTGGCCTCGGAATCGGCCTCCGAATGCACCGCAACGGTCTTGATGCCCATTTCGCGGCAGGCGCGCTGCACCCTCAGGGCGATTTCGCCTCGGTTGGCGATGAGAATTTTTTCGAACATGGATGATCTGCGTTTAGTTCACCACGGGATGGGCGGGTCCAAGGCCGTTGGGGCGTGGGGAAAGACCATCGCCGCCTCGACGCCATGTCCCGTGTCGTCTTGTCTGGCCGGCGTCTCAACCGATGATGAACAGCGGCTCGCCGTACTCGACGGGCTGGCCGTTCTCCACCAGGATGGCTTTGATCACGCCACCGATGTCGGCCTCGATTTCGTTCAACAGCTTCATGGCTTCGATGATGCACAGGGTATCGCCCGCGTTCACCGTCTGGCCCACTTCCACGAAGGGTTTGGCGCCCGGCGAGGGCGCGCGGTAGAAGGTGCCCACCATGGGCGATTTCACCACGTGGCCTTCCGGCACAGGCGGTTCCGCCGCCGCAGCGGGGGTCGCCTGGGGAGCCGGTGTCGGTGCGGCCAGTACGTGCTGCAATGGGGGTGCCGCGTAGGTGACCTGGCCGCCTGCCTGGGTACGGGTGATGCGGACTTTTTCCTCGCCCTCCGTGATCTCCAGCTCGGCGATGCCGGATTCCTGGACGAGGTCGATCAGCTTTTTGAGCTTGCGCAAATCCATGACGATGGCTTCCTCAATTGTTTAGCGCGTAGGTGAGGGCCAGCTCGTAGCCAAGCGCCCCGAGACCGCTGATGACGCCCACCGCCCGGTCCGAGAGGTAGGAGTGATGGCGGAAGGGCTCCCGCGCGAACACGTTGGAAAGATGCACCTCGATGAAGGGAATGCCCACGCCGGTGAGGGCATCCCGCAGGGCGATGCTGGTGTGGGTGAAGGCCGCCGGGTTGATCAGGATGAAATCCACCCCTTCGTCGCGGGCCGCGTGGATGCGCTCGATCAACGCGGCCTCCCCATTGCTCTGGAAGGTCTGAAGCCGCGCCCCGGCAGCTTGCGCCAGCCGTTTCAGTCGTTCATCGATCTGCGCTAGCGTGACGCGCCCATAGTGCTCCGGCTCGCGGCTGCCCAGGAGGTTGAGGTTCGGCCCATGGAGAACCAGGATGTTTTTCTTGTTGGGGCCGGCGGGCCGGCCCTGGCTCCCCGAGCTGGCCGCCTGCGCGGCGGGGGCTTTCTTTTTCATGGGCGCAAGTTTGCCGCAATTGGGGCGAATTTGTCCATATCTTCGGCGAAGATGACGCAAGCATGCGGTCAGCGCGCCCCTTTACAGTATAGGGGGCAAGAGCTGATGGAGCTCGGATTCGCTAAGCGTACCCAGACGGGTGGCGACGATGCGTCCTTGCCGGTCCAGGATGACGCTGAAGGGCAGCGCCCCCCGGCTGCCCAGGCTGCGGGCGAGTGTCGCCCCTTGGGCGCCGCCGATCAGCAGGGGATAGTTGATGCCAAGCTCCCGTGCGAAGGCTTGCACGGCCGCCGGCTCGTCCAGGGCGATGCCCACGAAGCTGAAGCCGCGCGCGCCATAGCGTTGCTGTACCCGGACGAATTCCGGCATTTCGGCGCGGCAGGGGGGGCACCAGGTGGCCCAGAAGTTGAGCACCACCACCTGGCCGTGCCAGCGGCCAAGCGCCTGGGGTCGGCCTTCCAGATCGGCAAAGGTCAGGGCGTAGAGGCGCTCCGGCGTCATGCCATTGGGCGGCTCGGGACGGCTGTGGCGCTCGCCCACCCACAGCCCCAGGCCGAGGGCGGCGAGGGCGACCACCCCGATCAGCAGCCATTGTGCCCGCCCACCCATGGTGTCACTTCAGCGCGGCGTCGATGCTTTTCAGGAATTTCTCGGGCGGCTGATAGCCCACCACCCGGTAGCGTTCCTTGCCTTCGCCATCGAGGAAGATGATGCCGGGTGGGCCGAACAGGTTGAAGCGTTTGAGCAGTTCCTTGTCTGCTTCGTCGTTTTGGGTCACGTCGATCTTAAGCAGGGTCACGCCCGCAAGGCGCGCCACCACCCGCGGATCGCTGAAGGTGAAACGTTCCATTTCCTTGCAGGAAACGCACCAGTCCGCGTAGAAGTCCACCATCACCGGTGTGCCGCGCGCGGCGGCGAGCCGCGTGTCGAAATCTTTCGCGGCCACCTTCTCGAACTTGAGGCCGGTGGCTTCGCTGGCCGCCGCAGGCGCCGCGCGCAGGCCCGCCAGGGGCTGCAGGATATCGCGGCTGCCGGACAGGGCGCCGATCAACAGCGAGGTGCCCACCAGCAGCGCAATCACCCCCACGCCCTTCCAGAATTTGCGGAAACCCGGGGCCCCCGCTGGCAGCGGGTCGAGGGCATTTAGATAGATGGCGGAGACGATCAACAACGCCGCCCAAAGCAGCATGTTTAGCCAGGCGGGAATCACCGGCGAGACAAGCCAGATCGCGACGCCTAGCAGCATCACACCGAAGAAGGCCTTGACCGCGTTCATCCAGGCGCCGGCCCGGGGTAGTAGCGCGCCGCCGGCCACGCCCACCAGCAGCAGCGGCACGCCCATCCCCAGGGCCATGGCGAACAGGGCGAAGCCGCCTAGCCAGACGTCGCGGGTCTGACCGATATAGAGGAGCGCGCCGGCCAGCGGGGCGGCCACACAGGGCCCCACGATCACCGCCGACAGCACGCCCATGACGAATACGCCGGTGAGGTTGCCCCCTTTGATCTGGTTGGCCTTCTCGGTGAAACGGCTCTGGATGAAGTTGGGCATCTGTAGCTCGTAGAAGCCGAACATGGACAAGGCCAGGGCCACAAAGATCAGCGCGAAGGCGCCCAACACCCAGGGATTTTGCAGCGCCGAGGAGATCAACGCGCCCGATAGTCCGGCCACCACACCGGCGATGGCATAGGTCACCGCCATGCCCAGGACGTAGGCCAGAGACAGCACGAAACCCTGCATCTTGGTGAGCTGCTTGCCCTGGCCGACAATGATGCCGGACAGGATGGGGATCATCGGGAAAACGCAGGGCGTAAGCGCCAGCAGCAGTCCGAAGCCGAAGAAGCTGGCGATGATCAGCCAAAAGCTGCCCCCCTGGAATAAGCGGGCGATGGTCGAAGATTCGTCCTCGGGCTGAGTCGCGCCCTTGGGGGACGGTTGGGGGGAGGTTTGAGCCGCGCGGATGGGCTGCGTCGCCTCCGCCGGGGACGCGGGCGGTGTGGCCTCGGGCGCGGGGGCCGGGGAAGCGGCCCCAGGCTGAGCGGCGGCGACGGCCGGAAGGTTGAGGGGAAAACGACGGCTGGCGGGCAGGTAGCACACGCCCTTGTCGGCGCAGCCCTGCCAGCCGACTTCCAGCACGATGCGGGCTGCGCCCTCCCGGCTTCGGGCCAGACGCAGCTCTGCCACCACCCGCTGGTGATATACCTCAGTCTTGCCGAAGTTGGGGTCGTCTTTCTGCTCGCCCTTGGGTAGCATGACCTCGGTCACGCTGGCCGGCCCTTCCACCACCTTGAACTTGAGCTTGTCGCGGTAGAGGTAATAGCCGGGCGCGGGCTCCAGGATCACCTCCGCGGCGCGGGCATCCCGCACTACCGCCGATACCTTGAAGGCCTGATCCGGCGGCAGCAGGTCGGACTCGCCACCCAGCTCGGTTCCCAGATCCTTCAGCGCGGCAAGGCCGCCCACCGCCCTGGGCGTTGTATCAGGCAGGGTGAGCTTGATCGTCTGGGCGAGGGGCGGATAGCACACGCCCACGTCGGCGCACCCCTGGGAGATACTCTTGAGCGTCAGGGTCTGGCCCGGCGCCGGCCGCACCAGCGGCAGCTTGAAGGTAAGCGTGCCGCGATAGGTCTCGACGCGACCGAAAAACTCGTCCTGCTTCACCTTGCCTGGCGGCAACTGGGGCGTGCCCAGGGCGATGGATTTGGGCTCCACCTCGAAGCGGAACTTGTCGCGGTAGAGGTAATAACCCTCGGCGATGCGGTAGCGGATTTCCAGCGTGGCGGCATCCAACGCACGTGCGGAAAAGGCGAAAGCCTTTTCTGGTTCCAATAGCTCGCCATCTTCTGCGGCATTAGCGACCAAGGACACCAACAGGGCAAGGGCGGCAAAGAATCTCATCGCAAGTTTCCGTTCGCTGTTATTGTAGGGGTTTAGGGGTGATCTCGAGCGCCAGCCAATGCAGATAGGCGGGCAGGCCAGTCTCGATTGGGACTGCTACGATTTCCGGAAGTTCGTAAGGGTGGCGGGCGCGGATGAAGGCTTCCAGCTCGGGGTAGCGCTGCTTGGACGTTTTGAACAAGACTGGCACTTCGATCGCCCTTTCCAGCTTACCCTGCCACCGATAGACTGAGCTGCAGGGCGCCAGAACGTTCACGCAGGCCGCAAGCCGCGCCGTGACCGCTTCTTGTGCCAGCGCCTGCGCGCTGTCCTGATCGGGCAGATTCGAAATCACCAGCACCGCCTCCATTCTTATCCTCCATGCGCATTTTTATACTCCCGCTCATTTTACTGGGTTTCCCCACCATCGAGGTGCTGGTCATGGTCCTCGTGGCGCAAAAGCTCGGCTGGTGGCTGCTTGTGTGGTTGATCATCAGCTTCGTGGCCGGCCTCATGCTCCTGCGCGAGGAGCAGTTCGCACTGGCCGGGCGGCTGGCCGCGGCCCTGGTCGAAGGCCGCGATCCGTTGCAGGCCTTGGTTGCGTCAGGGCGCGTGATGCTGGCGGGATTCCTACTGGCCTTCCCGGGCCTGGTATCCGACTTGTTGGCGCTGGGGGTGTTGCTGTGGCCGCGCGGCAAGTCACGCGCGCCGGGACAGGCGCGCGAGGTCATCGAAGGCCAGTTCAGGCGCGAAGATTGAACCCAGATTATCCAACAAGATGCGGGCCGCGCCTGCCTTTGAGCGGTCTTTTGCGCGCGCGCTTTGCCGGGCGCCCAACCTGGCGATAAACCGTCTCGCAAACCGCCTCGCTCATGGGCGCGCCTTCCCACCCTCTATGCAAAGTCGGCGCTGAATCACGCCACAGGGCGGGTGCCTGTTTCCACGTCCGGATAGACGAGCCTCACCTTGAGCTCGCGCTTGAGGCGCTGGTTGGCGACGCGACGGGACTCGTTGAGAAACGACAGCAAGTTGGCGGGCAGCACCGTCTGCGCCTCGGCACGGGTGATGCGGCGCGGCGGCGGCAAATTGTGACGGCGGGCGAGGAGGTCGAACCAGTCCCCCATCTTGATGTGGGAATCGTCCACCGCGTTGTAGACGCGTCCCGGCCGGCCGCGAAAGATGGCGGCGGCGGCAATGCGTGCGAGATCGTCAGCATGGATGTGATTGGTGTAGCTATCCTCCTCCGGCACCAGGGTGGGCAGGCCCGCTTCCAGCCGCTTCAAAGGTAGGCGATCCTGGGCATAGATCCCGGGCACCCGCAGGATGGACACCGTCACGCCCTGGCGCTTTCCCCATTCCCGCAACTGGGTTTCTGCCGACAGCCGACGCTTGGCGCGGGCGGTGGTGGGCCGCACGGGGTGCGTCTCGGTCACCCATTGGCCTTCGCAATGACCATACACACCGGTCGTGCTGATATACACCAGCCGCTGTGGTAACATCACGCCCCTGTCCAGCGCGGCGAGCAGGTGATGTGTGCGTCGGTCCACCTCGCCTTCGTTCTGCGGCGGCGCGAAGTGCATCACGCAGTGGGCCAGGCCCGCGAGTTTGGTGAGTGTTTCGGGACGGTCCAGGTCACCGACGATGGGCGTGATGCCCATGGCCCGCAAAACGCTCACGCGCGTCCGGTCGCGCGTGAGCGCATAGACATGGAACGCCGGCAAAAGCCGCTTCACCGCGCGCAGGCCCACGTCGCCGCACCCCACGATCAACAACCGTCTCATGTTGCAACCATCCAGGAAGGGGCCTGGATTATACCGGGATTGTTCCCGCTCTCGAGGATTCGTCATGCCGTTTTACATCACCATCCAGCCCAGTGGCCATCGCTATGAGGCGGAAGACCAGGAAACCGTCCTAGAATCCGCCCTACGCCATGGCTTCACCCTGCCCTACGGCTGTCGCAATGGGGCCTGTGGTTCCTGCAAGGGCAAGATTCTCTCGGGCCAAGTGGATTATGGGGATTACCAGAGCACGGCGCTCACCGACGAGGAAAAAGCCGCCGGTTTCGCCTTGTTCTGCCGCGCGCGCCCGCTGTCCGATCTGGTGATCGAATCACGCGAGGTGAGCGCTGCGCGCGATATCCAGATCAAGACCATTCCCTGCCGGGTGCAGAAGATCGAGCGGGTCTCCGACGATGTGGCGGTGCTCTATCTCAAGCTCCCTGCCAGCGAGCGCCTGCAGTTCCTGGCGGGCCAATACATCGATATCCTGCTCAAGGATGGCAAGCGGCGCAGTTTCTCGCTGGCCAATGCGCCCCATGACGATGCCCTGTTGCAACTCCATGTGCGCCACGTGCCGGGCGGTGCCTTCACCGAATACGTCTTCACCACCATGCAGGAAAAGACCATCCTGCGCTTCGAAGGGCCGTTGGGAACGTTCTTCCTGCGGGAAGACAGCGATAAACCCATCATCATGCTGGCCACCGGCACCGGTTTCGCGCCCATCAAGAGCATGCTGGAACATGCCTTCCACGTGGGTATCAGGCGCCCCATCACCCTTTACTGGGGTGGTCGCCACCGGGACGATCTCTACATGCTGGACCTGCCCCAGCAATGGGCGCAGACGCAGGCCAACTTCACCTTCGTGCCGGTGCTGTCGCGGCCCACGGCGGAAGACCAATGGAACGGACGCACGGGCCACGTCCAAGACTGCGCCCTGGCCGATCATCCCGACATCAAGAGTTACGAAGTTTATGCCTGTGGTTCACCGGAGATGGTGAGCGAAGCCCATCGCGTGCTGGTGGCGGCGGGCTTGCCGGAGGAGGCGTTCTATTCCGATGCCTTCACTCCTGCCAAGGACAGCCAGCCGCAGCCCACGACCTGAACGGCGCGAGGGCGCCCGCGGGAAGCCCTAGAAAGCGCGCCTGCGCTCGTCCTTCGTTTTTCAAGGAAGCAATAAACGGTGCTCAAACGCCTATTTGGCGCCGATGAAACCCTTGCTGCATCCCGCGCGCCACAGGCGAGCCGGAATCCAGGAAGCGGCGGCGCGGTGAGGACGTGGTCTGGATTTCCCTTGTGGGCGTGCGGCCCCGCGCGCAGCGTGTCGCCTACGCCTTGGTCAGTCTCGATGGGACGTAAGCCGTGGCGCTTGCGCGCTTTCCAGGGCGAGGCTGGCGCGGTAATGGCGACAGGCCTCGTCCGGCTGGTTCATACGTTCCAGTAGTTCGGCGAGGGCAAGGTGGGCCTCCCGCGTGGGTTCCACGGCGAGGCTGGCCTCGATGTAGGAGCGGGCCTTGCCCCACAATTCCTGGCGCGCGCACAGGCGACCCAAGGTAAGTAAAAGCGCGGGATCTTGGGGGTGGGCGGGCAACCATTTCTCCGCCTGTTCGATTTGCCGGAGCACGTCCCGGTCCGCGCATTCCCCGTAGAGTGCGGCCAGTCCGCTGTCCCATTGTTTTTCCAGGCTCTGCTCGATGATCTCACGCGCCTGTCGGGTGCCGCCCAGGGCCAGAAACAGTCGGGCTGCGCTCGCGGCGAGCTGGGTGCGGCTACGGTCTTCGGGGGCCATGCGTTCCCAGTATTGGGCGAGGGCTTCGGTGCTGTGGGCCTTGCGCTTGAGGTTTTCCAGGTGCGCGTTGAGGCGTAGCTGCTCTGCCTGCACCGGCTCGATGGCTTCGCGTTTTTCCAGTTGTGCCAAAACGGCGAGCAGCTGATCCCAGTTGCGAGCGAGCTGCTGGGCCTTGAGGTTGAGGCGCAGCACGCCGATGTGTTTCGGGGCGAGGCCTTGGAGCTGGTTCAAAAGGGGCAGGGCGGCCTGCACGTCGCGCGCATCCAGCAGCAACTCCACCTGGGTCATGAGCCGGGCCGTGGGTTGAGCGGGACTGGCCTTCTCAGCGCGGGCGAGATAGGCATCACGCGCCTTGAAGTTGCGCTGGGCGTGGGCCGCGCGCGCAGCGAGCAGCGCATTGAGCAGCACCGCTTCGCCCAGATCCATGGCCTGCTGCGCGAGCCGCTCGGCCTTGGCCCAGCGACCTTCGGCGAAGGCCAGTTCCGCCTCCAGGGTGGCGCGCCGACCCTTTTCCCGCCGCCGTTCGCGCCGGAAGCGGCGCACGTAGGCGGGCAGACGCCAGGTATGCACGGCCAGACGCACCACGGCGTAGAGCACGAAGAAGCCCACCAGGAGAGCAATGATCAAGAAGTTGAGGGAGAAATCGAAGCGATAGGGCGGATAGACCACCACCACGTAGCCGACATTGGTCTTGATGGCCAACACCAGGGCGATGGCCGCGGCGACGACGGCCAGAAACCAAGTGAGCGCCTTCACCGGGTTCCCCGCTCCGCTGCCAGCCGGAAATCCCGCACCGCGGCCACGCTGGCTGAGATGTCGGGCAAATCCACTCGCACCGGGCTTTCCGCCAGCTGGCGCAAAAGCCCGGCCGCGGCCTTGACCCGCTTGTCGTCGGTGTCGAAATAGCGGGCAAGCCAGGTCTGGGCGGCCTTCAGATCGCGCCGGTAGGAAGCCTCGTCGTGCTGGGCCAATGCGAGCCGCGCCATGAGCAGACGCAGCTTGAGATTCTCACGGGCGTAGTACGCCTGCTCCGGCGGCAGGAGCGGCAGCTCGGCCCGGCCGGTGTCCTGGATGCGCACGAGTTGGGTCAAGTCGGACCACACCTCGGCCGCGAAGCGCTTCCACCAGGCCAGGCCGCTCGGGCTTGACGCGGCTGTGGCAGACGGCTTCCCCGACGCGAGCGCCGGCTGCGCGGGAAACAGCGGCAACTCATCCACCGTGTCGGTGAGTTCGGACAGGCGTAGGGAGAGTCCTGCCACATCGACGCTGGGAGAGGTGCGCAGACGTTCCACGTCCCGCGCGATCACTTGGCGCAGGCGGTGGAACTGGGGTTTGTCACTGCGGCTTAAGTGGCTCTCTGCATTCTGCAGGGCAATCAGCGCGGCCTTCACGTTGCCGGACAGTTGCAGTTGCTGGCTGGCGAAGTACACCAGTTGCTCGATCTCGGCCAGAGTGGCCTCATCGCGTCCCCGCGCCAGCTCCTGGTAGAGGGTTTCCAGGGCGAGCTGCTGGTCTCGGGACTCCTGCAGCTTTTGCTCCAGCACGCCGATCTTCACCAGCAGCTCGCGCATGGACTCCTGGGCCTGGCTCGCGAGGACACGGCTTTCGTTGCTGCGCGTCTCGATGGCTGATAGCTTGCGTGCCAGCTCTGCCTCTAGCGCATGGATCTCGCGCGTGGTGTAGAGCCACACGCCCAGCGCCGTTGCCAGTGCGAGCGCGGCTAGCAGGCGCGAGGCGGTGATGAGGTGCTTTCTAGGGACGGACGGTGGCGCCGCGGGCGTGATGGGATGCTCGCTCATTGGGATATTCTAGCGGATTGGCCCTGGCGCCAGGCGATGAGGCCGGCCACAAGCCCTTCGTCGCCAGGTGGGGTGAGGATCACGTGGGAAAGTCCCAGCGTGCGCGCCGCCTGCGCGATGCGCTCGTGCGGCACGAACAGGGGGGTCGCCCGTAGCCACTGCTGGCCCAGCTTGCCCACCAACTCGAACAGGTTGTGCAGACTCTCGCTGCTGGTGACCGTGATGGCATGGAGTGCCCCTCGCGCCCAGAGGTGCAGCAGGCGCGCACTCTCCCCTTGGGGTCGCGCGCGGCGGTAGCACTCGGCGTATTCCACCCGGGCGCCGCGGCTTGCCAGCACTTCGGCGAGATGCTCGCGTCCGCCTTCGCCGCGGAAGATCACCACCCGTTTACCTTGCACCGCCTTCAGGGGCGCAAGCTCCAGCAGTGCCTCGCTGTCGAAGCGGCCCGTGGGCGCGATCACCGCGTGCACCCCACGTTCTTTCAGCGCCCGGGCGCTGCCTTGCCCCACTGCGGCAATGGCCAGGCTGGCGGGCAGGGTGCGCCGCGCCAGGATCAGGTTCATCGCCTTGGCCACGGCATTGGGGCTGATGAAGATGGCGAGATCGAATTGGTCCAGATGGTCGATGAGGGCGTTGAGGGGCGCGAGATCGGCCACATCGACGATTTCCAGCACGGGAAACAGGATGGGCTCGCCGCCCGCGGCGCGGATACGCTCGGCCAGATGCTGGGCCTGGTGAGCGGGGCGGGTGACCAGAATACCCAACCCTGCCAAGGGCCCGGCTTGCGTGTTCATGGCAGAACCCCGAGCTCGGCGAGGATGCGGTCGGCCCCGCGGGAAAGCAGGTTCTCGGCGAGCGCCACGCCAATGCGCTCGGCATCGGCAACTGGGCCTAAGAGACGATCTTGCACCATGCGCTGCCCTTGCAAGTCCGCCACGAAACCGGTGAGAGTAAGCGTGTCGCCGCTGAGAGTGGCGTAGCCGCCCAGGGGCGTCTGGCAGCTGCCCGCAAGCCTGCGGCTCATGGCTCGCTCCGCTTGTACGCAGGCCGCGCTGGCCGGGTCGTTTAAGGCCTCGAGACGCTCGATGAGATCCGTGCGCGCGGCAAGGCACTCGATGCCCAGCGCCCCCTGGCCCACCGCGGGCAGACTCTCCTCCGGTGTGAGCACAGCGGTGATGCGATGGGCGAGCCCCAGGCGCTTTAAGCCGGCGGCGGCCAGAATGATGGCAGCATACTGGCCTTCGTCCAGCTTGCGCAGCCGGGTCTGGACGTTGCCTCGCAGCGGTTCGATCACCAGATGGGGGAAGCGCGCCTTGAGCTGGACCTGGCGGCGCAAGCTGGAGGTGCCCACGCGCGCGCCTGCGGGCAGCTCGGAAAGCCGAGCATAGTCATTTGACACGAAGGCATCCCGCGGGTCTTCCCGCGGGCCGATGGCGGCCAGGGCGAAGCCCTCGGGCAGCACCATGGGCACGTCCTTCATAGAATGCACGGCGATGTGGGCCCGGCCCTCGGCCATGGCCACCTCCAGCTCTTTCACGAACAAGCCCTTGCCGCCGATCTTGGCCAGCGGCGCGTCCAGGATCTGGTCGCCGGTGGTGGTCATGCCCAGGATGGATACTTGCCAGTCCGGGTATAATGCGGCCAGTTGTGCCTGGACGTGGCGCGCCTGCCACAGGGCAAGCTGGCTTTCGCGCGAGGCAATGATCAGTTCGCTGATGGTGTTCTCCCCGGGGGCCAATGGAACCAAATGACGACGACAATGGCCTGACGCAACAGGCATGGAACGGAGACAAGCAGAAATGAAGACCTGGGAACTGCGATTCGCGAAGTTCGATTTCGCAACGCCCAAGCTGGCCTTGCTCGCGGCGATTCTAGCATGGCTTGCCGCGACGCCGGCGGGAGCGGTGGAGCGCGGCGTGCTGCCCATGGCGCGCGATTTCACCAAGGTGGCGCGCGATGCCGCCGCCCGCCGCGCCGCCATTCTCGTGCTGTTCAGCTCGGCCGGCTGTCATTACTGCGCCCAGGTGCGCGACGGTTTCCTCATTCCCACCACGCGCAATGCCGACTACGACGACAAGGTGGTGATGGTGGAAATCGATGCGGGCAGCACCCAGCGCCTAGTCGATTTCGATGGCCGCGTGACCACCCATGCCGAGTTCGCCTCTCGCTACCAGATCAGCATGACGCCCACGATCAAGTTCCTCGATACCCGCGGCCGGGAAGTGGCGCTCCCCCTGGTGGGCATCGCCAATCCCGATTTCTATGGCGGCCCGCTGGATGAGGCCATCCATGCCGCCCAGGCGCGGGTGCGGGGCGAGGCGCGCACCGCGGCCAACTGAGGCGCGGCCCTAGACAACCAAGCGGACCTTGCCGCGGCCATCTTCAATGGCGCCGCGCACGCAGCGCGGACTCGCCAAAAGAGCGCTTCGCGCGCTTCGGCTTCTTCGCATTCAGATCCTCGTGGCGGCAAAACCTCGAAACCCCGGCAGCGCGGCGGCTTGCCCTGCTCGCAGGTAGGCGACGTGGCGGGGCGAGCGGGTCAATGGGTTGCCCGCTGGCCGCTCTTGAATTCCCGGATCACATGCTGCTGGCGGCGTGATACCGGCGGAGTTTCCGGGATGCCTTTGAGCATGACCACCCAGCCGCTGCCGGCATGTTCCCCCTCCCCTTCTCCCTCCTTGACTCGCTTGAAACCTGCCACGTGGGCGCGCGCTACCAGGCAGTTGCGGTGGATGCGCACGAAACGCTCGCCGAACTCCTGCTCAAGCCGGCTCAAGGATTCCTCGATCAGATATTCCTTAGCCGCAGTGCGTACCGTCACGTACTTGAGCTCCGCCTTGAGGTAGATCACTTCGTGGATAGGCACCAGCACAATGCGGCCCCGGTCGGTGATGGCCAGGTGGCTGCGCGGGTGACCGGCCGCGTGCTTAATTGCTTCCAAGCGCGGACGGCTTAAGCCCTGGGCCTTGTTGAGGGCTGCGGCCAGCCTTTCCGCGCGCACCGGCTTGAGCAGGTAGTCGATGGCGTTCACCTCGAAGGCACGCACGGCGTAATCGTCATAGGCGGTGGTGAAAATCACTGCCGGGGGATGTTCCAGCTCAAGCAGATGCTCGGCGGTTTCGATGCCATCTATCTCTGGCATGCGAATGTCCAGCAGGACCACGTCCGGCCTGAGCGCACACACGGCATCGAGGGCTTCGCGTCCGTTGCTGGCCTCGCCCGCAATGCGGACGGGCAGCTCCATGGCCAGGTCGTGCAGCAGATCGCTTAGACGCAGCCGCGCCGGTGCCTCGTCATCCACGATCAGCACGCTCAAGGGTTCTCGGTTCATTCTTGGCCCGGGTGTAAGGAAGGATGATGTGCACCTGATAGGTGTCGCCCAGCCGTTCCGCCTTCATGGTGGCTTCGGCATCGAAGTGCAGCGCCAGCCGCTCGCGGATATTCTGCACCGCCATGCGGTTGCCCGCATGATGACGACCAGCGGTGGTGGGGCAGGGATTCTTCACGACCAGATGCACCTGGTGCCGGTGGCGGTAGATGTTGACGACGATCTCGCCGGGTTCCGCCACCGGCTCCACCCCATGATAGACGGCATTTTCCAGCAGGGGCTGCAAGATGAGCGGCGGCACCAGGGCGTCCTTGGGCATCTTGTCGATGTGCCAGACCACTTTCAGCCGGTTGCCCAGACGCAGCTGCTCCAGCTCCAGATATTGCCAGCTTAAGTTGAGCTCGCTCTCCAGGGTCACCAATTCCCGGTTGTTGCCCATCAGCACGCGAAACAGATCGGCCATGTCCAAAAGCGCCCGCTCCGCGCGCCGCGGATCGCTGCCCACCAGGCTCAACACGGCGTTGATGCTGTTGAATAGGAAATGGGGCCGGATGCGCGCCTGCAGGGCTTGCAGTCTCGCCTCTGTCACTGCCGGAGAAAGGATGCGAGCGCGCATGTGGAAGTAACCCAGGATGGCGGTGCTCGCCAGCAGACTCAGGGCGACTACACCGCCGGTGTCGCCTTTCACCTCCCATTGGAACAGATGCGCGAGCAGAAACTCATGGCCCACGGCGATGGCCGTCACCACAGCCACAACCAGCGCTGCGCCCCAGACATAGGGCAGGCGGGCAAGCCAGGGGTTGACGAGAGACATGAGGCCGAGACTCGCTAGCACCACCGGCTGCAGATGCAGGGAAACCTCCTGCAAGGCGCGCCAGATCTGGGTCAGGCTGGGTGCAATGACGAGGGCTGCTGCCAAGCCCATGACGTTGGCAAGCACCAGGATGCGCAGGATAGTACCCAGATTGGCGAAATTGGGCAGGGTAACGGGGTGGGGATGGTTTATACTTGCCACCTCCCTATTGTGGTTAAGGCATATCCTTGATGCAAGAAGAAAAATCGCCCAATGGCAGGTGGTCGGGACGCTTTTCCGAACCCGTGGACGAGCTGGTGAAGCGCTTCACCGCCTCGGTCTTGTTCGACCGGCGGCTGGCCTTGTTCGACATTCAAGGTTCGCTCGCCCATGCGCGCATGCTGAGCGAGGTGGGGCTGCTGGCTGCCTCCGATCTCGCCGCCATTGAGGCGGGCATGGCGCGCATTCGCGAGGAGATCGAAAGCGATCGCTTTCCCTGGTCGGTGGATCTGGAAGACGTGCACATGAACATCGAGCGCCGTCTCACCGAGCTCATCGGTGAGGCGGGCAAGCGTCTGCATACGGCACGCTCGCGCAACGACCAGGTGGCCACGGACGTGCGCCTGTGGCTGCGCGATGCCATCGACCAGATCCAGGCGCGAGTCCGGGCGCTGCGGATCGCGCTTCTGGACCTGGCGGAGCAGCATACCGAGACCATCATGCCGGGCTTTACCCATCTGCAGGTGGCGCAGCCGGTTTCCTTTGCCCATCATTTGATGGCCTACCAGGAAATGTTTGCGCGGGATCAGGCGCGGCTGGCCGACTGCCGGCGGCGCGTGAATCGACTGCCCCTGGGGGCTGCGGCCCTTGCCGGCACGACCTATCCCATTCGCCGGGAACGGGTGGCAGAGCTGCTGGGCTTCGAGGGTTTGTGCGAGAACTCCCTGGATGCCGTGTCCGACCGCGACTTTGCCATCGAATTCACCGCCTGTGCTTCCCTGGTGATGATGCATCTGTCGCGCTTGTCCGAGGAACTCATTCTGTGGATGAGCCCGCGCTTCGACTTCATCCGGCTCGCAGACCGTTTCTGCACCGGCTCCTCCATCATGCCCCAGAAAAAGAACCCGGATGTGCCGGAACTGGTGCGGGGCAAGACCGGGCGTGTCTATGGCCATCTGATGGGGCTTTTGACCCTCATGAAAGCCCAGCCCTTGGCCTACAACAAGGACAATCAGGAAGACAAGGAACCTCTTTTCGACACCGTCGATACCTTGCTCGATGCGCTCACCCTGTTCGCGGACATGATGGGCGCCATCACGGTGAACACGCAGGCCATGCGCCAGGCGGCGCGGGAAGGGTACGCCACTGCCACGGATCTTGCCGATTACCTGGTGAAGAAGGGCGTGCCCTTTCGCGATGCCCACGAGGCGGTGGCGCGCGCCGTGCGCCACGCGGAGGCCAAGGGCTGCGACCTGGCCGACCTGCCTTTGGAGGAATTGCGGCAGTTCTCACCCGTGATCGATGCCGACGTGTTCGCGGTGCTCACCCTGGAAGGGTCGCTTGCGGCGCGTAATCATTTGGGCGGCACGGCCCCGGCGGCCGTACGCGCAGCCATTGCCCGCGCACGGGCGACCCTAGGGGCGTGACGGTCAGCTCACGCTGCCGAAGGAAGGATCGGTGGCGTGGGGCGGTACCGGCAGGCCTGCGATCTTCATGCCCTGCACCATGGGGCCGTGGGGAAAGAGCTGATAGAGCCAGCGGCGGCCGCCCTTGTCGGCGAAATACTCTTCGGTGGAACGCAGGATCTGGTGCGCGTCCTCCGTGCTGCCGTTCTGGTTGATGAAATAATCCCGCAGGAAATTCAGCACCTGGAAGTGCTCGTCGGTGAGGGTGATGCCTTCCTGCTCGGCAAGCTTGCGTGCGATGTCGGGCGACCACTCGTCGAGCTCCACCAGCTCGCCGTAGTGATTGCGCACAATGATCTTTCCCTGAATGGCGTCGATGATGGGAATGGTCATGATGGAACGCTCCTTCTTTCGTAGCAGTTGCGGGAAACCTCATTCCACGGGGATTGAGCGGGGCGAGCGCCGGCCGGGCACAAGCTTGGGGAGCTCAACCCGCAGCACCCCATTTTTGTAACTGGCGCGAGCCTCTTCGCTTCTCACCGGTGCGGGCAAGGGAATCATGCGCCGGAAGCTGCCGTAGGCGCATTGCAGGGTATGCCAGCGCCCCTCGGTGGCCTCACGTTCGAAACGCTTCTCGCCCGAGACGATCAGACTGTCGCCTTCCACCTGGATGTCCAGATCCGCCTTGTCCATGCCGGGCACTTCCAGGCGTACCACCACGCGCTCATCGTCCTCGAACACTTCTCCGCCCAACATGGCCCAGCCTAGCGCCGGCAGAAAGGACTCGTCCTCCACTTCCTCTGGCTTGGGCAGGTTGGTTTTCTCGCCGGGGCGAAAGCGCGTCAAGGCCCCACGCGCCGACTCCCAGAGATGACGCCAGCCTTCCGTGACGCTGTCCCACAGGCTTCCGACTTCGCGCAAACCCAGTTTCATGGTCATCTCCTTTCTTCTGTCCTATGGTCATTAAAGCAGCGAAAACGGAAATGTGCGAGCATTCTTCCTATATGGACAATTCGGGGCGTCCTTTTCCGATTTCAACCCAGATGATCCATCAGACCGGCGCTTGCGGCCCCTTGATTGGTGAGGGGTGGCCCTCATATCTGTTGCTTGCCGCTTACGCCACGACAAGGACAAGGCATGGAATTCAAGAACTACTACGAAGTGCTGGGCGTTTCCCGCGACGCGACGGCTGACGAGATCAAGAAGGCCTTCCGTAAACTCGCGCGCAAATACCATCCGGATGTGTCCAAGGAGCCGGATGCGGAAAAGCGCATGAAGGAGATCAACGAGGCCTACGCCGTGCTCTCGGACCCGGAGAAGCGCGCCGCTTACGACCAGCTCGCCGCCCAAGGTTACCGTTCCGGCGAAGAATTCCGGCCGCCGCCCGGCTGGGATGCGGGCTTCGAGTTCTCCAGCCATGGCTTCTCCCCCCACGAGGCGGCGGAATTCTCCGATTTCTTCTCGCAACTGTTTGGCGGCTTTGGCGGGCGCAGCCGTCGCAGCAGTGGCTTCCGCGCCCAGGGCGAAGACCATCACGCCAAGGTCTATCTCGATCTGGCCGATGCCTTCACGGGCGCTACGCGCCAGATCACCCTGCGCGCGCCCCGGCTCGACGCCAGTGGCCACCTGGTGCTGGATACACGCACCCTGAACGTGAAGATTCCCAAGGGCGTGCGTGAAGGCCAGATCATCCGCCTCGCGGGGCAAGGTGCGCCTGGCATCGGCGGCGGCCCTCCTGGGGATTTGCTGCTTGAGGTGCACTTCCATCCCCATCCCCGTTTCCAGGTGCAGGGCAGGGACTTGCACATGCGCCTAGCGGTGGCGCCCTGGGAAGCGGCCCTGGGTGCGGTGGTGCCGGTGGAGTTGCCTGACGGCGTGGTCAAGGTGCGCATCCCGCCCGGTGCCCAGTCGGGCAGGCAATTGCGGGTGCGGGGCAAGGGTATTCCCTCCGATCCCCCGGGGGATCTTTTGCTCACCCTGCAAGTGGTGCTGCCGCCAGCGGATACGCCGCGGGCGAGGGAACTTTATGAAACCATGGCGCGGGAGCTCGCCTTCGACCCGCGTGCCGGGAGGACATGATGAGCGACGAAGAGGTATTGATCGGCACCCTGCTCTCTGAGAGCTGGCTTACCCTGGAGCAGGTGGCGGCTGCCTGCGACGTGGAACCCGAGTGGCTGCTCGCCCATCTGGAGGCAGGGTTGTTTCCCCATGCCGAGAGCGTGGGAGGCGTGTGGCGTTTCGCCGAGGAGGCCCTCACCCGCGCGCGCCGCATGCGCAGCCTGGAGCGGGACTTCGAGGCCGTGCCAGAGCTCGCCGCGCTGGTGGCCGACCTCATGGAGGAAACCGATCGTCTGCGCCGGCGTCTGCGCTGCCTGGGTGAGCTGTGAAGCCGGACGTGTCCGACGAAACGTGGCGGCGCCACGCCCGCGCCAACCGGTTGCAGAGCCTGTTGCTTGCGGGCGTGTTGTTGGCCATCGCCGCGCAAGCCGGCTGGCTGCTCCTTGGGGAATCTGGCCTGTGGGCGGCGCTGGGTGCGGCGGTGGTGGCGTTGGCCGTCGAACCGGCCGCGGCGACGCGGCTTACGCTGCGCCTCTACGGCGCGCGGCCCCTCACCGGGGCGCCGGCGCTGGAACAACTGGTGGCAAAGCTGGCGGCGCGCGCCCAGCTTGCGCGTGCGCCGCGCCTCTATTGGGTGGGCAGTCCCGTGGCGAACGCCTTCGCCGTGGGGAGCCGGGACGATTCACACATCGTCCTCACCGAGGGACTGCTTCGCAATCTTGACTGGCGCGAGCTGGCGGGAGTGCTCGCCCACGAGATCGCCCACATCGCCCAGGACGACCTCCGGGTGATGGGGCTGGCGGATTACGTGAGCCGATTGACGGCCTTGGTCGCCTTGGTGGCGCAAATGCTGCTGCTCGTATCCTTACCGGCGTGGCTTGCGGGGGCGGTGGACATCCAGTGGCCAGGGCTGTTGCTGCTCTTGTTCTCGCCGCAGCTCGCCCTACTTGCCCAGCTTGGCTTGTCGCGGGTGCGCGAGTTCGATGCCGACCTGATGGCGGCGCGCCTCACTGGCGATCCGGAGGGGCTGGCGGCGGCCCTGGCGAAAATCGAGCGGGTGAGCCGCTCCTGGAAGAGCTGGCTGATGCCGGGTTGGGGCAATCCCGAGCCGTCCTGGCTACGCACCCATCCCGCCACCGAGGAGCGCATCGCGCGCCTGCGCGCGCTCAAACAAGGGTCGGCCGAAGCGCAGGACTGGCAATGGCCGGGTTCGCACGTGCGGCCTCCGCGCTGGCATCCTCTTGGGATCTGGCGCTAGACGATAAAGGAAAAACGATGGAACAGAAAACCCAATGGAATCTCATTTATTGGATCGTCGCCATCACCCTGCTTTTGATGCTGCAGAACTGGTGGCAGACGGCGCGCACCGTGGAGCTCGTGCCCTACAGCGAATTCGAACAGGCGCTCAAGGAAGGCCGGGTGGAAGAGGTGTTCATCACGGACAAATTGATCACCGGCAAGCTCAGGGCACCCGATGCCAAGGGCAAGACGGTGATCGTTGCCAACCGGGTGGAACCAGACCTTGCCGCGCGGCTCGCCCAATACAACGTGCCCTACACGCGGGTGGTGGAGAGCACCTTCCTGCGCGACCTCATGTCCTGGGTGCTGCCGGCGGTGATCTTCTTTGCCGTCTGGTTCTTTCTGTTTCGCAAGTTCGCCGAGAAACAAGGCATGGGCGGCTTCATGACCATCGGCAAGAGCCGCGCCAAGGTCTATGTGGAGAAGGACACGGGCGTCACCTTCGATGACGTGGCGGGGGTGGACGAGGCCAAGGCCGAACTCCGCGAAGTGGTGGAGTTCCTGAAAAATCCCCAGGAATATGGACGGCTGGGCGCGCGCGTTCCCAAGGGGGTGCTGTTGGTGGGGCCACCTGGCACGGGCAAGACCCTGCTCGCCAAGGCGGTGGCGGGAGAAGCCGGAGTGCCCTTCTTTTCCATCTCGGGGTCGGAGTTCGTGGAAATGTTCGTGGGCGTGGGCGCCGCGCGGGTGCGGGATCTGTTCGAGCAGGCGCGGGAGAAAGCACCGGCGATCATTTTCATCGACGAACTGGATGCGCTGGGACGCGCGCGTGGCGTGGCGAACCCTCTCGGCGGCCACGACGAACGAGAGCAAACCCTCAATCAGCTTCTCACGGAAATGGATGGGTTCGATTCCTCCGTGGGGCTCGTCATCCTTGCCGCCACCAACCGCCCTGAAATCCTGGATCCGGCGCTGCTGCGCGCCGGCCGCTTCGACCGCCAGGTGCTGGTGGACCGGCCCGACAAGAAAGGACGTCTGGCCATCCTCAAGGTGCACGCAAAGAAGATCAAGCTCGCTGCCAACGTGGATCTGGAACAGGTCGCTGCACTCACCGCTGGCTTTTCCGGGGCCGATTTGGCCAACCTGGTGAACGAGGCCGCCCTCATGGCCACGCGCCGCAAGGCCGATGCGGTGGAGCTCTCCGACTTCACCGCCGCCATCGAACGCATCGTGGCGGGGCTGGAGAAGAAGAATCGCGTGCTCAACGAGCGGGAACGCAGGACCGTGGCCTATCACGAGATGGGCCATGCGCTGGTTGCTTTGGCGCTGCCAGGGACCGATCCGGTGCACAAGGTTTCCATCATCCCCCGTGGCATCGGCGCCCTCGGCTATACCATCCAGCGTCCCACCGAGGATCGCTATCTCATGACGCGGCAGGAACTGGAGAACAAGATCGCCGTGCTCTTGGGCGGACGCGCCGCCGAGAAACTGGTTTTCGGCGAACTGTCCACCGGCGCGGCCGACGACCTGGCCAAGGCCACCGACATTGCCCGCGACATGATCACCCGCTACGGCATGGACGAGGATCTCGGCTACATTGCCTTCGAAGCCCAGCGCCCGCGTTTCCTGGATGTGCCGGAACTGGCCGCCGGCGGCTGCCGGGTGGCGGAATCCACCCAGGCGCGTATTGACGCCGCCGTGCGCGGCATCGTCATGGATGTGTTTGCGCGGGCCTACGGCATTCTTGCCGACAACCGAGACGTGCTGGATCGCTGTGCAGCAGAGCTGCTGGCGCGAGAGACGCTGGACGAGGCGGCCATCCAGGCGCTCACCGTTGATTTGAAAAAACCCGCTTCGGCCCTAGCCACAGCCGTTTCCAGCTAACTGCAATGCCCCTATTCGGAGAAACATCGTGAGCGATACCCTCAACATCGTCTGTCCCCATTGTCACGCCGTCAACCGCGTGCCCAGCGTTCGGCTCGATCAGCATCCCAATTGTGGCAAGTGCCACCGGCCCCTGTTCACCGGGCATCCCGTCGCGCTCACCGCCGCCACCTTCGGCAAGCACATCGAGCGTAGCGACATTCCGGTGCTGGTGGATTTCTGGGCGCCCTGGTGCGGACCGTGCAAGATGATGGCGCCCCAGTTCGAACAGGCGGCGCGCGTCTTGGAGCCCCGCGTGCGCCTGGGGAAAGTGGACACCGAAGCGGAACAGATGCTGGGGGCGCAATACGGCATCCGCAGCATTCCCACCCTAGTCCTGTTTAGCGGCGGGCGGGAGATCGCGCGCCAGGCCGGGGCGATGGGGGCACAGGACATCGTCCGCTGGGTGCAAGCTCAACTGCGCTGAACGTCTGCATCCGTGCAGGATCTCTTCTCCTTCTCCCTCGCCCTGCTGGTGGCGGGGGCGATCGCCGCGGCGGTGGCGAGTCGCTTGCGCCTGCCCACGCTGCTCGGCTATCTCGCTGCTGGCGTCGCCCTCGGACCCTCGGTGTCGGGGCTGTTGCAGCCCGGTGCAAGCCTCACCTTCCTCGCCGAGGTGGGTGTGGTGTTGCTTTTGTTCATGGTGGGACTGGAATTCTCCGTGGCGAGCCTGTGGGCCACTTGGCGCCGCGTGCTCTCGGCGGGGCTTATGCAAATGCTGTTCGTGGGGCTGGCGGTGGGACTCGCCAGCCGCGCGCTGGGGGTGGACGCGCGGGCGGCTTTCCTGCTGGGCGCGGCGGCGGCCATGTCCTCCAGTGCCATCGTCGGCAAACAGCTTGCGGAACAGGGCGAGCTCACCGTGCGCCACGGCCGCATGGCCATGGCCGTGCTGGTGTTCCAGGACATCGCCACCATCCCCGTGCTCGCCCTGCTCGCCATCTGGGCGCGCGGTGGCGCGCCCCAGACCGGCGCAGTGTTGGTGGAGGTGGCGGGCGTAGTGGTCCTGTTCGTGGTGGCGGTGGCCGCCTCACGCCGCCCCCTGCATCGCTTCATGGCCTGGGTGGCGCGGCGCGGCGTGGAGGAGGTGTTCTTGCTGGTGGCGCTCACTTTGGTGCTGGGGGCGGCCTATGGCGCCCATGTGCTGGGGGTGTCGCCCGCGCTGGGTGCCTTCCTCGCGGGGATAGTGTTGGGCGAGAGCGATTTTCGCCATCGCATGGAAGACGACATCCGCCCCTTCCGCGACGTGCTGTTGAGTCTGTTCTTCATCACCGTCGGCCTGCAAGTGGATGCCGGCCAGTTCCTCGCCGCGCCGCTGGCGGTGCTGGCCTGGTTCGCGGCGCTGGTGCCCTTGAAAATCCTGCTCAATTGGCCGGCTTTGCGCCTGGCGGGGCTGTCGCGGGCCGATGCTTGGCGCAGCGCGGTGGTCCTGGGGCATGGCGGTGAATTCGGTTTGCTGCTTTTGAGTGGCGCCATGACGTCGGGGGTGATTCCGGCGCCCCAAGGCCAGGCGGCCTTGGTGGCCTTGGCGCTGTCCATGGGGGCGGCGCCATTAATGATCCGCCACCACGAACGCATTGCCCGCCTGCTCACCCGGACCGCGGTTCACCCCGCGCCACCTCAGGAAGAGGACGTGGGCTTGCGCGCCGCGCAGCTTAAACAGCACGTCATCGTCTGCGGCGCGGGCCAGTTGGGGCGCATCGTTAGCCAGGCGCTGGCGGTGGCGGAGATTCCCCACCTGGTCGTGGAGTCCGACTACGAGGCGTACCAGATTGCACGCGCGGAAGGACTGCCGGTGTATTACGGTGATGCCAGCCGCATCAATACCCTGCGCGCCGCCGGTGTGGAGCGGGCGCGGCTGGTGGTGATCACCTTCCACCGTTCCGAACAGGCGCTGCGCATTGTTCATTACCTGCGTCACACCCATCCCGACGTGCCGGTGCTGGCCACCAGCCTCACCGACCGCGAGGCGCGCCGCCTGCTGGGCGAACCTGGGGTGAAAGTCTATGTGGAACGCCTGGCGGCTGGACTCGCTCTGGCTGAGCGCGCGCTTTTGGAAAGCGGTGTCGATGCCGAGCGCACTGATGGCCTCATCGCCGCCCTGCGCGAGACGCTACAATCTCCACTTCATCCCGCCAAGGAGACTCCATGAAGCCGCGCCCCTCTGCTGCCTGGAAAGACCTGCGCGATGCCTGGGCAGTGATGAGTTTCTACGAACGTTTCGAGGAAGTCATCGCGCTCATCCTCTCTGGGGTCATCGCGGTGATCGTGGTGATTTCCCTGATCCAGCTCATTCGCCTGGCGTTTACCCTGCTGTGGGTGGATGCCTTCAACCCCCTCGATCACACCGTGTTCCAGACCGTGTTCGGTGCCATCATGACCCTGCTCATCGCCATGGAGTTCAAGCACTCCATCATCAAGGTGGCGCTGCGCCGGGACAGCATCATCCAGGTGAAGACCGTGGTGCTGATTGCTTTGATCGCGCTGGCGCGCAAGTTCGTCATCCTGGATCCTGACGCGGGCCCCGCCAAGATCGCCGCCCTGGCGGGCGCCACCCTGGCCCTGGGCATCGTTTATTGGCTGATGCGCGAGCGCGACGAGGCGGCCACGCGGGCTACCCAATCCTGAAACCTTGAGGAGCTGTCATGTCTTTGCGTCGCATCGTGTCCCTGTTATGGCTTGCTGTGGTTCTGCTGTTGCTGCTCGTGCTCTGGCGGGGGACCCCCTTCTGGCTTGGCGCGCCTAGCCCCGACGCCAAGCCACGTCCCGTGACGGCGCGGGGCGATTTGGCGGCCGATGAGAAGGCTACCATCGAGATCTTCGAAAAATCCCGCGACAGCGTGGTGTTCATCAGCACCCGCGCCACGGTGATGGATCTTTACACGCGCAACGTGTTCACCGTCCCCCGCGGCACCGGTTCTGGCTTCATTTGGGACGATAAAGGCCATGTCATCACTAATTTCCACGTGATCGAGGGCGCCTCCGAGGCCACGGTGCGCCTGGCCGATGGCCGCAGCTTCCGCGCCGCCCTGGTGGGCGCTTCGCCGCCCCACGACATCGCCGTGCTGAGGATCGGCGTGGCCTTCAAGCGGCCACCGCCGGTGCCCATCGGCACCAGCCACGACCTCAAGGTGGGACAGAAAGTGTTTGCCATCGGGAATCCCTTTGGCCTGGACTGGACCCTCACAACTGGCATCGTCTCCGCCCTGGACCGGGCGCTGCCCACCGAAGACGGTCGCACCATCGACCACCTGATCCAGACCGATGCCGCCATCAACCCCGGCAATTCGGGGGGGCCGCTTTTGGATTCTGCCGGCCGCCTCATTGGCATCAATACCGCCATCTACAGTCCCAGCGGCGCCTCTGCCGGCATCGGCTTCGCCGTGCCGGTGGATACCGTCAACCGGGTGGTGCCTCACCTCATTGCCAAGGGCCGCTACATTCGGCCTGCCCTGGGCATCGAGGTGGACGAGATGCTCAATGCGCGCTTGACCCGCCTGCTCGGCGTTGAGGGCGTGGTCATCCTGCGTGTGCTTCCGGATTCCTCGGCGGCCCAGGCCGGGCTCAAGGGCGCCACCCTCGGGCCGGACGGCAGCCTAGTGCCGGGCGACATCATTCTGGCGGTGAATAGTCGGCCGGTGCGTAGCGTGGCCGAGCTGTTCTCCCGTCTGGACGACTTCCAGGTGGGTGATCAGGTGACCCTACGCCTATTGCGCGGCAGCCGGCAGCTGGAGGTGGCGGTGACGCTGATGCCGGGTGCCTGAGTCTTCACGCGCGGGGGGTGTGCAAGCGGCAGATCTGGCGGGTTTCCGGCACGCTCAGGCGTTCGCCCGTGACGCCACAGTGGTAAATTCGGGCGCTCTCGCGCTGCAGATGGGCGCAGGTGTTACACACCCCAAAGGTCCGTTCCTGATGCATGGCCTGGAGATTGCGCAGGGTTTCCTGCAACACCAGCACAGTGGTGCGGCTGCGCGCTGGACTGATGTTGGCGGCGGCAGTCTGCCAGATGGGCGCGAGTTGGGCATCCTTCATCAGACGCCGGCCAGAAGCGGAGAGCTTCAAGCGAACTACGCGCTTGTCGCGTTCGTCCACGTAGCGGGTCACCAGCCCCTTGCGGTAGAGCAAAAGCAGACTCTGGGACACCGTGCCCTTGGTCAGTCCCAGATACTCGGTGAGCGCCTGGGGGGTGTTGCTGTAACGGTTGGCCTGACGCAGATAGCTCAAGGCCTGCAAATGCACGGGGTGCAGCTTGTAGGCCGCTCCCAGCCGGCGCATCTCGACCCGGATCAGGTTGCCCAGGCGCTCCGTGAGTTCCAGCAGGTTGAAAGCGCTCTTGCGCATCGGGCGGCTTGGCGGTCTCCCGTTCAGTCGAAGTTTACCGGCATGCCCGCCTGCTCGCTCACCCAGCGGGCGAGCGAGGGGATGAGCTGGGAGCCATCGCGGGTGTTGCGCCAGGCACCGTCCATCCAGCGGAAGTGAAAACCGCCGGCGCGGGCGGCCACCCACAGCTCCTGGTTGGCGCTCTGACGGTTGATGACGATCTTGCTGCCGTCCGGGAAATCCAGGGTGAGGATGCCCGCGCTGGTTTCGTAGTCGATGTCGGCTCCACTGTCCTCGATCGCTTGCTCGATGCGGGCCAAGGTCTCGTCCACCAGGCGGTTGAATTCCGTCTCGGTCATCATGTTTTCCCCGTGTGCTAAGATGCGGGCTTGGCCTGCCACCCCTGATCCCATTCCTCGATGCGATTTGTCCCCATGATATTGGTGCTCGCGGCTGCGCTGCAAGCCTGTGGCGTGAAAGGGCCGCTCTACCTGCCCCCGCCGGCTGCAACATCCCCTCAGGCACCCGCCGCGGACAAAGACAGGGAAAGACCGTGACGCCTTTCGCCTATCGCGAGCAGGGGCTGTGCGTGGAAGCGGTGCCCCTGACCCGCATCGCCGCCCAATACGGCACGCCGTGCTATGTCTATTCCCGCGCCGCGCTGGAATTCGCCTTCAGGAACTTCGATGGCGCGTTTAGCGGGCTGCCCCATCTCATCTGCTACGCGGTCAAGGCCAACTCGAATCTCGCCATCCTCGACTTGTTTGCCCGGCTGGGCGCGGGCTTCGACATCGTCTCCGGTGGCGAGCTCAAGCGCGTGGTGGCCGCGGGGGGCGATCCCTCCAAGGTAGTGTTCTCCGGCGTGGGCAAGACCGAGGCTGAGATGCGCCTGGCCCTCGAGCTTGGCATCCACTGCTTCAACGTGGAATCCGAAGCAGAGCTCTACCGCCTCAACGAAGTGGCCGGTGGGCTTAAACGCCGGGCGCCGGTGTCCCTGCGCGTCAATCCCGACGTCAATCCGCGCACCCACCCCTACATCTCCACCGGCCTCAAGGAAAGCAAGTTCGGCATCGAATATGCCCGCGCCTTCGAGCTCTACCAGGTAGCGCAAGGGCTGCCCCATCTCGTCGTGCGCGGCATCGACTGCCACATCGGTTCCCAAATCCTCCAGGTGGAGCCCTTCGTGGATGCCCTGGAACGGGTGCTGGAACTGGTGGATCGCCTTAAGGCCGCGGGCATCCGGCTCGAGCACTTGGATCTGGGGGGCGGACTGGGCATTCGCTACCGTGACGAGTGCCCCCCTGATCTCGCTGAGTATGCGCGCCGCCTCGCCGAGCGCCTCGCAGGGCGGGGACTCAAGCTATTGCTCGAGCCGGGGCGAGCCCTGGTGGGCAATGCCGGGTTGTTGCTGACTCGAGTCGAGTACCTCAAACCCGGACAGACGCGTCATTTCGCCATTGTCGATGCCGCCATGAACGACCTCATGCGCCCCGCCTTGTACGACGCCTGGCATGACATCCTTCCCGTGGTGCCCCACCAAGGTTCCGCGCGGACGTGGGAGATCGTCGGCCCGGTGTGCGAAAGCGGTGATTTCCTCGGTCACGCCCGCAGTCTCGCCCTCGCCCAGGGCGATCTGCTGGCCATCATGTCCGCGGGAGCCTACGGCATGAGCATGGCTTCCAACTACAACAGCCGACCGCGGGCTGCCGAAGTGATGGTCAGCGGGGAACAGGTCTTCCTGATCCGGGAGCGGGAATCAGTGGAGGCTCTCTACGCCCTGGAACACCTGCTTCCCACCGATGCTCTGTCTGCCTCCTAAAGACTCCACGCCGGCGAACGAAAAATTATTTTTTAGCGCGGATGGATTCGACCCGATACCATCTCGCGAAAGCCGCGCCGCTGCTTGCTCCTAGGGGAATGGTGTTTGTCTAAAATCGGTATCGAGTCGCGACCAAATTACTGGCACCCCGTTTTTTCTCAGTAAAAAGCATGGAGTTTGCGTTGACGGCTATTGTGTGCTTCCGCGTGCTGCCATAAATTTCGCGTCACCGGGCGGTAGCGAACTTTCAACTGAGTCACGGAAGGTAAGAGTTGCGCGTGAGTCAATTGGGAGCCACCTGCCGCCGGGTGGCGCGGCTTGAGGCCTCGCCGGTTTCAATCCTTAACGTTTCGAAAAGGAGTTCAACCATGGCAACACTGGAAATGGCCGCGGCGGCAGCTGGCAGTTCGTCTGGCAAGCCTGCGGCCAAGAAGCCCGCCGCCAAAAAGGCGGCAGCCAAGAAGCCCGCAGCCAAGAAGGCGACCGCCAAGAAGCCTGCAGCCAAGAAAGCTGCTGCCAAGAAACCGGCCGCCAAGAAGCCAGCGGTGAAAAAGGCCGCCGCCAAGAAACCCGCGGCGAAGAAGGCGACCGCCAAGAAGCCGGCGGCGAAGAAGGCCACGGCCAAGAAACCCGCCGCCAAGAAGCCGGCGGCGAAGAAGGCCACGGCCAAGAAACCCGCCGCCAAGAAGGCGGCACCGAAGAAGGCCACGGCCAAGAAACCCGCCGCCAAGAAGGCGGCACCGAAGAAGGCCGCCGCCAAGAAGGCGGCACCGAAGAAGGCTGCGGCCAAGAAGGCGGTCGCCAAGAAACCCGCCACCAAGAAAGCGGCGCCGAAGAAAGCCGCGCCCAAGCCGGCGGCGAAGAAGGCGGCACCGAAGAAGCCCGCCGCGAAGAAAGCTGCGCCCAAACCGGCGGCGCCTGCTCCGGCACCGGCAGCTTCGCCGGCCGCGCCCATTGCGCCGGTGATCCCCAAGCCGATGGCCACGGTGGCGTCGCTGCTCAAGTAAGCGCGGCGCGGTTCATGAAGCGGGTGGGGCGACCCTCCCGCTTTTTTTATTTGCTGCGCAGCCAGTGCATCACGCGCGCGGCAAGCAGGAGGCTTAAGATCGCCCCGTAGAGGAGGGGTTGGCTGAGATCTTTCTTGACCAGCCAAAAGTAGTGCAGGACCGCCGCGATGCCCACGCCATAAACCAGACGATGCAGTCTCTGCCAGTGGCGTCCCAGTTGGCGCATCATGGCCTGGGTGGAGGTCAAGGCGAGGGGGAGCATCAGGAGATAGGCGCTCGCCCCCGCGGTGATGAAGGGCCGCTTGATCACGTCGCGCGCGATCTCATTCCAGTCGAAGAACTGGTCCCACCAGAGATAGGTGAGAAGGTGCAGGCTGGCGTAGAAAAAGGCGAACAAGCCCAGCATGCGGCGCAGGCGCACCAGCTCGTTGCGGCCGGAAAGCCACCGCAGGGGCGTCACGGCCAGGGTCGCGAGCAACCATACCAGCGCCCAGGTGCCGGTGGAGTGGGTGACGTACTCGACGGGATTGGCCCCGAGACCTTGGCCGCGTGCAAGCCAGACGAGCCGCGCAAGCGGCAGCAGGGCGAACAGGAACAGGAAGGGCTTGAGCCAGGCCAGGCGTGGCCTCCTCACCGACTCGGTTCGGGAGGCGCGCCCCATTCAGAAGAATTTCTTCAGATCCATGCCGGCATAGAGGGACGCCACCTGGTCCCCATAGCCGTTGAAGGGGAGGGTGGGCCGCTTGTGGAACTCGCCGATGCGCCGTTCCCGAGCCTGGCTCCAGCGCGGGTGGTCCACTGCCGGATTGACGTTGGAATAGAAACCGTATTCATCGGGTGCTGCGCGCATCCAGGTGGTGAGGGGCTGCTTTTCCACCAGGCGGATGCGCACGATGGACTTGGCACTCTTGAAGCCGTATTTCCATGGCACGACCAGGCGGATGGGCGCACCGTTCTGGTTCGGCAGCAGTTCGCCATACAGGCCCACGGCAAGCAGGGTCAGAGGATGCAGGGCTTCGTCCAGACGCAATCCTTCGCGATAAGGCCAGTCTAGGAGGGGGAGGCGCTGACCTGGCATCTGGCGGGGATCGTGCAGGCTCACGAATTCCACGTATTTCGCCGATCCCAATGGCTCTGCCTGGCGCAGCAACTGGGCCAGGGGGAAACCGATCCAGGGGATGACCATGGACCACCCCTCCACGCAGCGCAGGCGGTAGATGCGCTCTTCCAGCGGGAAGCGTAGCAGCGCCTCCACGTCCCACACCCTGGGCTTTTGCACCAAGCCCTCCACGCTCACCGTCCAGGGACGGGTGATCAGGCTATGGGCCCGTTGCGCAGGCTCCTCCTTGCCGGTGCCGAACTCGTAGAAGTTGTTGTAGTGGGTCACGTCTGAGAAGGGGGTGAGGGGCTCTTGGGTGGAATAGGCGCTCGCCTGTGCGGCAAGGCGCGCCTGTGCCGGAGCCGCTAGCGCCGCCAGCGCGGCGGCGCCGCTTTTGAGAAAGGTGCGCCGGCTTAGCACCAACTGGCTGGGGGTGATCTCCGAAGGGGGAATGTAAGGGATACGAAGCTTGGACATGAGGCCTCTCGATGTTTGCGACTGGCTCGGCCAAGGCAGGGAATCCAACGTCCTCAGCCGAGCTGGTGATAGACCGACGTGGCGATTTCCAGCAGACGCGCCCGGTCCAGCTCGCCCGAGAGGGCATAACCGAAGCGGCCGTCCACCCAGTAGAAGACGCTCACCCCGTCCTTGCGTTCAAAGCGGAAGGCGGTCTCTCTCGCCGTGCCGGACAGTACGCGCACGTAGAGGCTAAGCCGCCTGCCTTGGCTGTCCTGGTACATGAACTGCGCGGCAGGGCCGTCGTCGGCCGGCAGCAGCCGCCCGCCCATGAGATGGAAGCCACTGGGGGCGAGATCAGGCGCATTGAGTTCAGCGCCCAGGCGCTTGGACAGCCATTTGACCAGATGGGCCTGCTGCTCCGCGCCCACTTCCACCGGATGCAGCACTTCCGGCGCATAGACCACGTGGGCCACTGCCGCCTCCCGCGGCAGGGACGCAAGAGGCCCTGGTGCGGGCGCATCGCCCCGTGCCAGCCAACCCAAGGCGGCGCCTACGCCCAACCAACCCAGCATCGCGGCATAGCGTAGTGCGGGTAGGGCGCGCGCGGGCGGCTTGAGCCGCGCCGGCAGGGGTTCCTCCAGCACTGGGTCGAACAGGGCGTGCAGCGCTTCTTTCTGGTGGCGCCAGGCCGAAACGCGCGCCGCCGCATCCGGGTGCTGCGCGAGGTAGGCTTCGACTTGCGCGCGGCGCGGCCCATCCAGGGCATCATCCAGGTAGGCGTGCAAGCTGTGTTCGTCGATTTCCCGCATTACTTCACTCGGCGCAGGCTCGGCCAGCGCTCTCCTTCCATCAGGCGCCGCAAACGTTCACGGCCCCGTGCCAGGCGCGACATCACCGTGCCCAGCGGCACACCCAGGACCCGCGCCACTTCTTCGTAGCGTAGGCCTTCCAGACCCACGAGCAGCAACACCTCGCGCTGCTCCGGCGCAAGCTGCGCAAGAGCGGCGGCCAGGTCGCGTAGCTCCAGCGCCTTTTCTTGGGTGGGGGCTACTGGCAGTTTCTCCAGGACATCCTCATCGGACACGCCTTCCCAGGCAGGGCCAGCGCCTTCGCGGCGCGCAGCCTGCTGGTTGACATAGACATTGTGCATGACAGTAAACAGCCAGGCGCGCAAATCCGAACCGTGGCGCCAGAGGGCGAACTTCTTGAGTGCCCGCTCGAGCGTGTCCTGTACCAAATCATCGGCGCGCGCGGCATCCCCCGTCAGCGCCCGGGCAAACCGACGCAGGCGGGGGATGTGTTCGGTGATGGGATGGCGCCGCTGCCACACGCTGCGCGACTCACTCAATAGGCGCTGACGGCGAGTTTAGGATCCACCTGCCAGACTTCGTTGACCAGCTTGCCATCCCGGTACACCAGCACGTAGCGCACCTTGACCGTGCTTTTGCCCTGGAACTGGACGTTGGCGGTGACGGTCGCGCCCTTGTCGTTGGCGGATTCCTCGAGGCGCGCGACGGTCACCGTATAGGGCGCGTTCTTGGCGAAGCGGCTCCAGACTTCGCGGATCGCTTCCGCCCCGCCATAGGCGCCATCCAGCGGGCCACCCACCCACTGGAAAGCGGCCTGGGGCGCGTACTGCGCCATGATGAGGTCCACCTGGCCGGCTCCGATGGCGTCAAAGTGGGCACGCGCCGCTTCTTCGGCGGGACCCGCGTGGGCGGGGAGGGAAAAAGCGGCGAAGACAGCGAAAAGCAGTAGAGTCTTGTGCATGGCTGTGCTCCAGTGTTGCCCCTTGCGCCGGCGGGCGTGGTAGTGGCTCAGGCAGAAAGGCCATTGCGTCACCTCGCCACCCCGGCAGGGGTTGGTTGAAGGGAATTACATTGGAGCAAACAGGACGAGGTGCGAGTTTATTCCCTCAGCGGAGAAAAATTTCACTCGCCTGGCTTTTCCGGCGCGGGCAGTCGGGCCACGATGCCCTGGGCTGCCTGGCAGACCGCCTCGGCGCGCGCCGGGTGGCCATAGAAACCATTGGCCAGGACGCGCAGCGCCTCCGGCTGGTTCAGACGCTGGGCAAAGAGGTGGATGAGCTCGGCGGCATCGCTGCCCACCACTTCGGCCCCCAGCAAGGCCCCTGTCTTGCCGTCCGCCACCAGGCGCACGCAGCCATCCGCCTCGTCCTGACTCAAGGCCCGGACGTTGTGGCTGAAATCGGCACTGCCCACCAGCAAGCCCTCCTCCTCGGCCGCCGCGGCGCCAATGCGCCCCAGTTCCAGGGCGGAGTGAATGACTTCCGGCACGGCGCGCCGGTCCTGCCTTCGGGAGCCCGGTGCCAGGATGTTGGCCACTGCGACCGCCGCGTCCGCCAGCGCCTGGCTTGCGCTCATGCGGGGATTGGTCACGTCTCCCACCGCATAGATGTGGGGTTGCGAGGTTTGCATGTACTCGTTGGTCTTGATGAAGCCCTTGCTGTCGGTGTTGACGCCCGCCGCTTCCAGGGCCAGCCCCGAGGTGTGGGGACGGCGGCCGGTGCCCAGCAGCACCCAGTCTGCGAGCACGGAATCGCCGCCGGCGAGGATCACGCGTACGCCCTCGGGCGGCATTTCCACCGCTTCGGGACGCGCCCCGACGCGCGCTTCGATACCGTGGCGGCGTAGGCGCTCGTTTAGACGCTGCAAGGCGGCGGCACTGAAGCGGGAATGGGACAGGGGAGGATTGTGGGCCACCCAGGTAACTTCGCGCCCCAACATGGTCAGGATGAAGGCGAATTCGGTGGCGACGGCGCCCGAGCCGACGATGGTCACGCGCTTGCCCGCGGGCGGCGGCTGGCTGAACAGCTCATCGGTGGTGAGCACACGCTGTGCCGTGATGAAGAAGGGCTTGGGTACGTAGGGCGCGGAGCCGGTGGCGACGACGAACTGGCGGGCGCTGAGGCGGTCACGTCCATCCAGGGCGATGGTATGGGGATCGACGAAGGAAGCAGTGGCGGCAAAGCCGTTGATGCCCAGGCGCTTCATCTGCGCGATCTGGGTATCGCGTACCGAGCGGGCGAGTTTGCGTGCATGTTCCCAGGCCCCGGCGAGATCACCGCTGACGCTGCCGTGGATGCCGCGTCGGGCGAAGCCTTTGGCAGCGAGGAGCAGCTTGGCGGTGTGATGCCAGTCATGCTTGGGCAGATAGCCGCGGTTTCCGCCACAGCCGCCCCACTCGGCTTTCTCGATGATGGCGACCTTGAGTCCGTGACTGGCGGCAAGGACAGCGGCGCGGTTTCCGCCCGGCCCGGAGCCGATCACGATCAGGTCGTATTGCATGGGTGGAGGTTGCCCCCGGCGATTGCTCGTTCTCCGCATCCCGCGTGGGCTGCGGGAAGTTTGACTTTACAACAAAAATAGCGTCGCAAGTCCCAGGAAGATGAAAAATCCCCCGCTGTCGGTGATGGCGGTGATCATGACGCTGGATCCCACCGCCGGATCGCGTCCCAGCTTGTACATGACCATGGGAATCAGCACGCCCATGGTGGCCGCCAGCAGCAGGTTGAGGGTCATGGCCGCGGTCATCACCAGGCCCAAGGCGACGTTGTCGTAGAGCCACCAGGCGATCAAGCCGATCACCGATCCCCACAGCAGGCCGTTGACCACGGCCACACCCAGTTCCTTCCATAGCAGCTTGCGGGCGTTGGTGTCTTGCACCTGGCCCAAGGCGAGGGCGCGCACGATCATGGTGATGGTCTGGTTGCCGGAATTGCCGCCGATGCCGGCGACGATGGGCATCAAGGTGGCCAGCGCCACCAGCTTTTCGATGGTGCCTTCGAACAGGCCGATCACGCGGGAAGCAACGAAGGCCGTGACCAGGTTGATGGCCAGCCACGTCCACCGGTTTTGCACGCTTTTCCACACCGGCGCGAACAAGTCCTCTTCCTCGCGCAGACCAGCCAGGTTGAGTTTTTCGGCCTCCGATTCCTCGCGGATGAAGTCCAGCACGGCATCCACCGTGAGACGGCCGATGAGATGACCTTGCGCGTCCACCACCGGCGCGGTCACCAAGTCATAGCGCTCAAAGGCCTGGGCCGCCTCGTGCGCATCGTCTTCCGGGTGGAACACCACCACGTCCTCCGCCATCACCTCCCGCACCGTCTGTTCCGGTTCCTCGGTGAGTAGGCGCTTCAAGGGCAAAACGCCCTTGAGGACGTTGTTGCGGTCCACCACGAACAGCTTGTCAGTCTGGTCCGGCAGCTCCTTCAGGCGGCGCAGGTAACGCAAGGCAGTTTCCAGGGTGACGTCCTCGCGGATCGGCACCATGTCGAAATCCATGAGCGCGCCGACACGGTCCTCCTCGTAGGACAGGGCGGACTGCAGGCGCGCCCGGTTTTGCACGTCCAGCGAGGCGAGCAGCTCCTCGATGACGTCCTTGGGCAGGTCTGGCGCCAGGTCGGCGATCTCATCCGTGTCCAGGGTTTCGGCGGCAGCGAGCAGCTCCTCCGAATCCATGTGCTTGATGAGGGTCTCGCGCACCGCATCCGAGACCTCCAGCAGGATTTCGCCGTCGCGTTCCGCCTTGACCAGATCCCAAACCTTGAGCCGTTGCTCAAGAGGCAGGGCCTCAAGGATGTAGGCCACGTCGGCGGGATGCAGCTCATCCAGCTTCTTTTGCAGGGCCGCCAGGTTCTGCTTGTGGACGAGGGATTCCACCAGCTCGTGACGCGGCATTGCCTGCTTGTGCACCAGGGACTCGACGAGCTCGGCCTTGCGCAGGAGTTCCTGCACCTCGTGCAGGGACGCCTGGACGTTTTCGTGGGGTTTGCCATCCTGGACGACGGTCATGGGGCGAGGCAGGGCAGAGGCGGCAAAAGGCCAAATTCTAGGGAGAGGTGGGGGAGCCGTCCACGCTTATTTGCGCGGAGGCGCGATGCGCTTTAGTGAGCCGGCCTGGCTTTCACCGGATCACCAAGGGTGCGAGCTCGGTGAGGCGGCGCACCAAGGCCGCGGCTTCGTCGGCCTCGCTGCGACTTGCGAAAGGGCCTGCGCGCAGACGCACCACGCCTTCGCCTTCCACTAGGCGCAACCGGTCGGCAAGCGCTGCCACCTGGACTTTGACGCGGCTCAACATCTGCTCCGCGTTGCTAGCCAGGCTGAAAGCACCCAGCTGCACCCACCAGGCCGCGTCGTCTGTCTCGGCCGCGGTGGCGATGGCATTGTTATTCCAGTTCGCTGGATCGATGCTCTCCACCCGCACGCGGCCGCTGCCGGTGCGTACCAGCCCCAGCTTGTAAGCGGCGGTGTAGGACAGGTCGATCAGACGGTCGCTGTGGAAGGGCCCCCGATCATTGATGCGCACGATCACCGACTTGCCGTTGGCCAAATTGGTCACCCGCGCGTAGCTGGGGATGGGTAGGGTGGGATGGGCGGCGGTCATGGCATACATGTCGTATGGCTCGCCGCTGGAAGTACGCGCCCCATGGAACTTGCGTCCATACCAGGAGGCGATACCCTCCGCCACATAAGGCCGTCCACTCACGTCCGGGACGTAGGTGCGGCCGAAGACGATGTAGGGATTGTTGGCGAAGCGGTGCAAGGGTTCCGCTTTGGGCTCGGCGTCCGGGATGCGCTCGAGGTCGGCAGGCGGGTTGTCCCCGGGGCCGTCGTCTTGGTAATAGCCCCCCGGGCGCGCCACGGCTGGCGTGGGTTTCTCGGACGCGATCGCACCCCCGCCGGAGGCGGCGCGCGGACTCGGTGCGGGCGCGCTGGCGCAGCCGGCCAGAAGCAACAAAGCCAGCGCGAAGCCGCTTGCTGCTCGCCTGGAAGGATGCGCCCGCCTCATGTCTTCACCAGTCTCCGGTGGGTGGCTACGCTCATCAAAATACCAAAGCCCATCAGGAGCGTCACCATCGCTGTGCCCCCATAGCTCACAAGGGGCAACGGCACGCCTACCACGGGCAGGATGCCGGATACCATGCCCATGTTCACCACGGCGTAGGTGCCGAAGGTGAGGGTGATGCTGCCCGCCATCAGGCGGCCGAACAGGGATGGGGCGTTGCCAGCGATCAACAGTCCCCGGGCGAGGATGGCGAAATAGAGAGCCACCAAAACCAGGATGCCCATTAGCCCGAACTCCTCCCCCAGCACCGCGAAGATGAAATCGGTGTGGCGCTCCGGCAGGAAGTCCAGATGGGCCTGGGTGCCGTGTAGCCAGCCCTTGCCCAGCAGGCCACCGGAGCCGAGGGCGATGGTGGACTGGATGATGTGATAGCCTGCCCCCAAGGGATCTTGGCTGGGGTCGAGCAGGGTCAGCACGCGCTGCCGTTGGTAGTCGTGAAGCAAAGACCAGACCACCGGCAGCATGGCTGCGCCTGCCACCGCCAGCCCCAGGATTACCCGCCAGCCAATGCCCGCCAGGAACAACACGTAGAAACCGGAGGCCGAGATGAGTAGCGCCGTGCCCAGGTCCGGCTGCTTGGCAATCAAGGCCACCGGCAGCGCGAGGATCACCGCGGCCACGACGAAGTCCCGCAGGCGCAGCCCCTTCTCGTGCTTGTCCAGATACCAGGCAAGCATGAGCGGTACCCCGATCTTCATCAATTCCGATGGCTGGATACGGGTTATGCCCAGGTCTAGCCAACGGCGCGCGCCCTTGCTCACCTCGCCAAACAGCGCCACCGCCACCAACAGTAGCAGGCCCACGAGATAGGTGGGCAGGGCGAAACGCATGAGATGCTGGGGCGGCACATTGGCCACCGCCCACATGATGGCGAGCGCGAGCAAGATGTTGAGCATCTGGTTCACTACACGGGCGGTGTCCTGGCCCGAGGCGCTGTAGAGGATTCCCAGTCCCAGAAGCAGTACGGCTCCCACCAGGGCGAGCAGCACGCCATCCACGTGGCGCGCGCTGCGCGCCAACCAGCGTCTAATCATCCCCGTTCTCCTGCGCGCCTTCCTCGGTGGCAGCGGCACCGGCCGGACGCTTGCCCAACAGGTAGTAGTCGAACACGGCGCGGGCGATGGGGGCGGCGGTGGAGCCGCCGTGGCCGCCGTTTTCCACTAGCACCGCGACGGCGATCCGGGGATCCTCGGCCGGCGCGAAGGCGATGAACAAGGCATGGTCGCGGTGGCGCTCCGCCACCCGGCTCTCCACGTATTTCTCCCCCTGCTTCATGCCGATCACCTGGGCCGTGCCGGTCTTGCCCGCCATCGTGTAGGGCGCGCCTGCCCCGGCGCGGGCTGCGGTACCGCCGGGACGGGTCACGTCCACCATGGCCGCCTTCACCCGCTCGAGGTTCTCCGGGTTCACCGGCAACTCGGAGATAAGCTCCGGTTTCACCGGGGTTACCGCGCCGGTCTTGGCGTTCTGGATCTCCCGCACCAGGTGTGGCCGCATCTCGCGGCCGCCATTGGCGAGGGTGGCCACCGCAACCGCGAGCTGCAGCGGCGTGGCCAGCATGTAGCCCTGACCGATGCCCACACTCACCGTGTCGCCCACGAACCACTTCTGCTTGAAGCGCTTCCATTTCCATTCCTGGGACGGAAGCAGGCCGGCACGCTCGCCTTCGATGTCGATGCCCGTCTTGCGGCCAAAACCGAAGTGAGCCATGAAATCGTGGATGGCGTCGATGCCCATATCCACCGCCAGCCCATAGTAGTAGGTATCGCAGGAAACGACGATGGACTTGTGCAGATTGACCATGCCGTGGCCGCCGGGCTTCCAATCCCGGTAGCGGTGACTGCTGCCCGGGAGGCTGAAATAGCCCGGGTCGGCGATGGTATAGCTGGGGGAACGTTTCTTGAGCTCCAGTGCCGCCAGGGCCATGAAAGGCTTGAAAGTGGAGCCCGGCGGATACATGCCATGCATGGCACGGTTGATCAGGGGCTTGTCCGGCGAATCGTTGAGCGCCTGCCAGTTCATGGGGTCGATGCCGTCGATGAAGAGGTTGGTGTCGTAGCCAGGCTTGGACAGAAAGGCGAGCACACCGCCGGTGCGGGGATCGAGGGCGATCAGCGCTCCACGGAAACTGCCGAAGGCCTGCTCTGCCACCTGCTGGAGTTTCAGATCCAGGTGCAAGGTGAGATTGTTGCCGGAAATCGGTGGGGTACGCGACAGGGTGCGCACTGCGCGGCCTGCGGCATCGGTCTCCACCCGCTCGAAACCGGTGGTGCCGTGTAGCGCCTGCTCGTAGCTTTGCTCCAAGCCTGCCTTGCCGATGTAGTCGGAACCGCGGTAGTTGGGCAACAGCTCCATCTCTTCGAGCCGTTTCAGATCCGCATCGTTGATCCGGCCGATGTAGCCCACCACGTGGGAAGTGATCTCTCCCTGGGGATAGTGCCGGAACAGGCGGGCGTGGATGTCCACCCCAGGGAAGCGGTAGCGGTTGGCCGCGAAGCGGGCGATCTCCACGTCATTGAGGCGAGTGCGGATGGGCAGTGTCTCGAAGTTCTTGCTCTCTTCCAGCAGCTTGCGGAAGCGCTTGCGATCCCGGGGCGTGATCTCGATCAGTTCGGCCAGGGCGTCAATGGTCTTGTCCAGTCCCCCTTCCACCTTGCTTGGCGTGATCTCCAGCGTGTAAGCGGAATAGTTGTGGGCGAGCACCGCGCCATTGCGATCCAGGATCAATCCGCGGTTGGGCACGATGGGCACGATGGAGATGCGGTTCTCCTCGGCTAGCGTATGGTAGTGCTCGTACTGCAGGACCTGTAGCCAGAAGGCGCGGGCGAGCAAGACGAAGAACAGCACCAGGGCGATGCTCGCGGCCACCGCCAGCCGGATGCGGAAGTAATAGAGTTCGCGCTGGTGGTCGCGGATCTCCGGTCGGCGGCTCATCGCGAGGCGGTACCGTAAGGCGGTGCCGCGGCCGGCGGCCTGCGCTGGGGCAGCTGCAGCACCAGGGTGAGGAGCGGCCAGAGCACGGCAGCCGTGAGGCTACCGGCGAAGTAGAGCCAGCCGGGAAAGGCCGCGCCGAAGGCGAGCCGGATCAGCAGCATGGTGAGCTTGAGCAGCAGCATGAATCCCAGCACGTAGAGCGCCTGCTGCCAGGGATTGAAGGTCTGCAGCCGCCGGTGCGTAAGCCACGCGGCGTAGCCGATGAGTACATAGCCCAGGGCGTGCTGGCCAAACAACACGCCATCGGCGATGTCCATGACGAGCCCCAGGAACCAGGCGCTTGCAAGGCCCACCCGGCGTGGGTAATGGATCATCCAGTAGAGGAGCACCAGCGCGACCAGGTCTGGCCACAACAGCACCGCTATGCCATTCCATGGCAGCAGATTGGCCATAAGCGAAAGCGTCAGAGTCAGAACGATGAAGCGTGTGCGCGGCGGACGCGCGAGCACCGAGCGAGGGGGATTAGCGCTTGCCACGGCTTACCTCCACGGGCTGGGGGCGGGGCGGCGGCGCGGGCGCGAGGCTCGCCAGCACCAGTACCTGGCGATGCCGATCAACGCCGGCCACCGGCAGACAAGTGATGCGCGCGAAGGGATAGGCGGCGTTGCGTTCCACGCGCAGCACCGTCGCCACTGGTAGTCCCGGCGGATAGATGCCGTCGAGGCCCGAAGTAACCAACTGATCCCCAGGCTGCAGATCCGCATGGATGGGCATGAAGGGCACGGTAAGGCTACCGTCCTGCCCGCTACCGAACACCACCGCGCGCAGTCCGTTGCGCAGGTTCTGCACCGGCACGGCCTGGTTTTTGTCGGTGATCAGGGTGACTTCGCTCACGCCGGGATAGACCCGGGTGACTTGCCCGACTACGCCCACCTCGTCCACCACCACCTGGCCCGGCACCACGTGATGGAGGCTGCCCCGGTCAATGATGATCTTGCGCGCGAAGGGATCACGTTCCGAGTAGAGGATCTCTGCCAGCGTAACGCGAGTGCCATAGCGTTCGCGTGCCTTGAACAGAGCGCGTAGATGGGCATTTTCCGCCTGTAGCGCCTGGAATTCCATGAGCTGCCCGGAAAGCCGCAGACGTGCTTCCTTGAGCTCGTCGTTTTCCAGCCGCAACCGACCTTGGGTGACGAAGAATGCCCCGACCTGGCCAGCCAGGCGCACAGGCGCGTTCACCGCGTGCTGGAGGGGGTTGACGATCACCGCCAACACCTGGCGCAGGGGATCGAGGTAGCCGAAGCGGGCATCGGCCAGCATCAGAATGACGGACGATAGGGCGAAGATGGCGAAGCGGGTGGCCGGCTTGAGGCCGGTCTTGAAGAAGGGTGGCGGGGTGGTGTCGGTCATTCGTTATGGTGCTTGGCCAGAGAGGTCCGCCCCCTCTCTCCGGGCTGTCTCCCGTGCCGGGAGAAGGAACACTCGCTCAATCGTTGGTGAAGACCGTGGACAGACGCTCCATTTCCTCGAGCGCCCGTCCGGAACCACGCACCACACAGGTGAGCGGATCCTCGGCCACGATCACCGGTAGCCCGGTCTCTTCCATGAGCAGGCGGTCCAGGTCGCGCAACAGCGCGCCGCCGCCGGTGAGCACCATGCCCTTTTCGGCGATGTCCGCCCCCAGTTCGGGTGGGGTCTGCTCCAAGGCAGACTTTACCGCAGAGACGATGTTGTTCAAGGGATCGGTGAGCGCTTCCAGGATTTCGTTGCTGGAGATGGTGAAGCTGCGGGGAATGCCTTCGGCCAGGTTGCGGCCTTTCACTTCCATCTCGCGTACGTCCGAGCCGGGGAAGGCGGAGCCGATCTCCTTCTTGATCTGTTCCGCGGTAGATTCCCCGATCAACATGCCATAGTTGCGGCGGATGTAGTTGATGATGGCTTCGTCGAACTTATCCCCCCCCACCCGAACCGAGGCGGAATAGACGATGCCGCCTAGGGAGATCACGCCCACCTCGGTGGTGCCGCCGCCAATGTCCACCACCATGGAGCCGGTGGCTTCCGCCACCGGTAGCCCGGCGCCAATGGCAGCCGCCATGGGTTCCTCGATGAGATAGACCTGGCGCGCGCCGGCGCCGATGGCTGATTCGCGGATGGCGCGCCGCTCCACCTGGGTGGAGCCACAGGGCACGCAGATGATGATGCGCGGGCTGGGGCCGAACAGGTGCGAGCCATGGATCTTCTTGATGAAGTACTTGAGCATCTGCTCAGTGATGGTGAAATCGGCGATCACGCCGTCCTTCATGGGCCGAATGGCGGTGATGTTGCCGGGTGTGCGGCCCAGCATCTGCTTGGCCTCGATGCCCACCGCCTGGATGGTCTTCTTGGCCGTGGGCCCGCCTTCGTGACGGATGGCCACCACGGAGGGTTCGTCCAGCACGATGCCCTTGCCACGCACGTAAATCAAGGTGTTGGCCGTGCCCAGGTCAATGGCCAGGTCGCTGGAAAAGTAACCACGCAGGAATCCGAACATGTCTCGCTACCGTGAAAGGATGGGGCAGGACTCGCGCACCGGGAAGACGCAAGAAGGAGGCGACAGCCTGCTCGAATAAAGGGCTTATGATACCCTATAGGGCTTCATTCGTTAACGGAAGCCGGTGAAATCCATGTCATTTTCCGCAGCCGACGTAAAACGCGTCGCCCACCTCGCCCGCATCGAGATCACGCAGGCCGAGATCGAACCCGTGCTCGCCCAGCTTTCCAACATCCTGCACCTGGTGGAACAGATGCAGGCGGTCGACACCGAGGGCATCACGCCCATGGCCCACGCCCAGGACATCGCCTTGCGCCTGCGCGAGGATGAGGTCACCGAGCCTGATCAGCACGAGCTGTTCCAGTCAATCGCCCCGCAGGTGGAAGCCGGGCTGTATCTGGTGCCCAAGGTGATCGAGTAATTCCCCTGTGCGCGGGGCGCCGCGCCCGGCTTTCGAGGTGGGCGGGGCACGCCATTCGAGATTTGGATCCGACATGATCAACAGCAGTCTGAAAGAACTCGCCACTCAGCTCGCCGCCCGCAAGATTTCCAGCCGCGAACTCACCGAGCTGTTCCTTGCGCGCATTGAGGCCCACAACCCCGAGCTCAATGCCTTCATCACCGTGGACCGGGAGAAATCCCTGGCCCAAGCCGATGCCGCCGACAATCTGCTGGCGACGGGGGGGGCTGGGCCGCTCACCGGCATCCCCGTGGCCCAGAAGGATATTTTTTGCGCCAAGGGTTGGCTTACCACCTGTGGCTCGAAGATGCTCGCCAATTTCGTGGCGCCTTATGATGCCCACGTGGTGGAGCGGATGAACGCCGCGGGCATCGTCAACCTGGGCAAGACCAACATGGACGAGTTCGCCATGGGCTCATCCAACGAGACGTCGTATTTCGGCAAGGTGAAGAACCCCTGGGATCGCGCGGCGGTGCCGGGCGGCTCCTCCGGCGGCTCGGCGGCGGCGGTGGCGGCGCGCCTTGCGCCAGCGGCCACCGGCACCGACACCGGCGGCTCCATCCGCCAGCCGGCGGCCCTGTGCGGCATCACTGGCATCAAGCCCACCTATGGCGTCGTCTCCCGCTATGGCATGATCGCCTTCGCTTCTTCCCTGGATCAGGGCGGCCCCATGGCCAAGAGCGCCGAGGACTGCGCGCTCTTACTCAACGTCATGGCCGGTTTCGATCCGCGCGATTCCACTAGCCTGGACCGCCCCGCCGAGGATTACACACGGCTTTTGGAGCAGCCGCTGGTCGGGTTGCGCATCGGCCTGCCGAAGGAATATTTCGCCGAAGGGCTGGCACCGGACGTGGCAGCGGCGGTGGAGGCGGCCATTGCCGAATACAAGAAGCTGGGTGCCGAGGTGGTGGAGGTGTCCCTGCCCAATACGCGCCTGTCCATTCCGGTCTATTACGTGCTCGCGCCGGCCGAGGCCTCCAGCAACCTGGCGCGTTACGACGGGGTACGCTACGGTTACCGGGCGCCGGCGTACGACGATCTCATGGACATGTACAAGAAGACCCGTGCGCAGGGCTTTGGGTCGGAGGTGAAACGGCGCATCCTGATCGGCACCTATGTGTTGTCCGCTGGGTACTACGACGCCTACTACCTCAAGGCCCAGAAGCTGCGCCGCCTGATCGCCCAGGACTTCAGCGAGGCCTTCCAGCGCTGCGACGTGATCATGGGGCCCACCTCGCCCACCCCTGCTTTCGATTTGGGCGAGAAGGCCGACGATCCAGTGGCCATGTATCTGTCCGACATCTACACCATCGCGGTGAACCTGGCAGGACTTCCTGGCATGTCCATTCCTGTGGGTTTCGGCAGCAAAGGGCGGCCGGTAGGCCTGCAGATCATCGGCAATTATTTCTCGGAAGCGAAAATGCTCAACGTCGCCCATCAGTACCAGAAAGCGACCGACTGGCACACGCGCATGCCGGAGGGAATCTAGTCATGGAATGGGAAGTGGTCATCGGGCTGGAGGTGCATGCCCAGCTCTCCACCCGTAGCAAGATTTTTTCCGGTGCCGCCACACGCTATGGGGCCGCGCCCAACACCCAGGCCTGTGCGGTGGACATCGCCCTGCCTGGGGTGCTGCCGGTGCTCAACAAGGGAGCGGTGGAGCGGGCCATCCGCTTCGGCCTGGCTATTGGCGCGCGAATCAACCGCGAGTCGGTGTTCGCTCGCAAGAATTACTTCTACCCGGATCTGCCCAAAGGTTACCAGATCAGCCAATACGAGCGGCCCATCATCGAGGGTGGCAGCATCACCATCGCCGTGGGGGATCAGGAGAAGGTCATCCGCATCACCCGTGCTCATCTTGAGGAGGATGCCGGCAAGTCCCTGCACGAGGATTTCCACGGCATGACCGGCATTGACCTGAACCGCGCCGGCACGCCGCTCTTGGAAATCGTCTCCGAGCCTGACCTGCGCAGCGCGGAAGAGGCAGTGGCCTATGCTAAAGCCCTGCACGCCCTGGTGCAGTATCTCGACATCTGTGACGGCAACATGCAGGAAGGCTCCTTCCGCTGCGATGCCAATGTCTCGGTGCGGCCCAGGGGCAGTGACGCCTTCGGCACCCGCTGTGAGATCAAGAACCTCAACTCTTTCCGCTTCCTAGAGAAGGCGATCGAATACGAAGCGAGCCGGCAAATCGAGATTCTCGAAGCGGGTGGCTTCATCGAGCAGGAAACCCGCCTCTATGATTCGGACCGTGGCGAGACGCGCTCCATGCGTTCCAAGGAAGAGGCCTTCGACTACCGCTATTTCCCGGATCCGGACCTTATGCCCTTGCGCATCCCGGAGGAAATGATCGAGTCTATCAGGGCCAGTCTGCCGGAGCTGCCCCATGCCAAGCGCAGCCGCTTCATGAGCCAGTACGGGCTATCTGCCTACGACGCGGGCGTGCTCACCACCAGCCGCGCCATGGCTGCCTATTTCGAGGCGGTGGTGGCGGAAGTGGGTGCTGCCCATGCCAAGGTGGCGGCCAATTGGGTGATGGGCGAGCTTGCCGGGGCACTCAACCGCGAGGGTCGCGAGATCAGCGTGAGCCCCATTTCGGCCGCGCAGCTCGCCGGTCTAATCGCGCGCATCCTAGACAACACGATTTCGGGCAAGATCGCTAAGGAAGTGTTCGAGGCCATGTGGGCGGGCGAGGGGGATGCCGACACCATCATCGAACGGCGGGGCCTGCGTCAGATCACCGACGCCGGCGCCCTGGAGCGGTTGGTGGAGGAAGTGATCGCCGCCAACCCCAAGTCGGTGGAGGAATACCGCGCCGGCAAGGACCGCGCCTTGAACGCCTTGGTGGGTCAAGTGATGAAGCGCACCCAGGGCAAGGCCAATCCCCAGCAGGTGACCCAGCTCCTTAAGGCCAGACTGGGCTGAATTAGGGCGCTGCAGCCCCCGCGGAGGCGGGGGCCAGCCCTTTTAGCTCCAGAAAGCGCTTGCGGTCGGCGGCGAAGCGGGCCCGGATGGCGTCCTTCTCCTGATTGGCCTGGGCGATACGCGCGCGTAGCTGGTCGATTTCTTCCTGGGCCTGGCTGAGGTCCGCCGATAGGTCCGGTGGCACGGGACGCTGGCGCGCGCGAAAGCCAGCCGCCTGCTTCTTCAAAGCGTCGAGCCGGCCCTGCATCGACTTCATGCGCAGCTCATGGGCCTTGATCTGCACGTCCACTGCCTCCAGGTTGCGGCGTTCCGCCAGATCCAATTCGTCCACGGTGGTGTAGCTTGCCAGCAGTGCCTTGTCGCGCCGCCGCTGCGCCTCGACCTTTTCCCGCGCCTCGCGCTCGCGCGCCTGCGCTGCCTTAAGTGCCTGGAGCTGCTCCGTGGTGGGGGCCGGTGGGGTTTCCTTGATTACCCGGCCGCTCTTACTGAGCTCCGCGTTGCCCTGGCGCGCGTATTCGGGAGGCAGGGTATCGCCGTAATGCACCTTGCCCTGGGCATCCACCCAGCGATACAGCTGCTTGGCGGCGAGCGCACCGTGCGGCAGGAGGAACAACGCGAAAAGCAAGGGCGCGCTGGCGACGGATCTCGATTTCATGGTTTGGGCAGGCCCTCGATGCCGTATTGCTCACGATAGGCCAGCACCCGCGCCAGATCGGCCGCGTGCGCCGGCTGCCGGCGCAGATAGGCGATCAGGTCGTCAAGGGTGGCGATGGCGATCACGGGCATGCCGTAGTCCCGTTCCACCTCCTGAACCGCGGACAGGGTGCCTTGCCCCCGTTCCTGACGGTCCAGGGCGATGACCACGCCGCAGGGCGTGGCACCCTGCTTTCGGATCAGATGCACCGATTCGCGTACCGACGTGCCGGCCGAGATCACATCATCGGCGATGAGCACCCTTCCCTTGAGGGAAGCGCCCACGATTTGGCCGCCTTCGCCATGGTCCTTGGCCTCCTTGCGGTTGAAGGCGAAGGGCAGGTTGCGACCCATTTCGGCCAGGGCGATGGCGAGGGCAGCCACCAGAGGGATGCCCTTGTAGGCGGGACCGAACAGCATGTCGAAGGCAAGCTGCGACGAGAGAATAGCTTTCGCGTAAAATCGGCCCAGCTTGCCCAGGGACGCGCCGTCGTTGAACAGCCCGGAATTAAAGAAATACGGGCTTGAGCGCCCGGCCTTGGTCTTGAATTCGCCAAACAGCAGGACCTGTTTCTGCACCGCGAATTCGATGAATTCCTGCCGGAAATCTTCCATGGCATCGAGTGAGTAAGACGTCTTGCGGATTATAACCGCGAACCTCAACGGCATCCGGTCTGCCGCCGACAAGGGTTTCTTCCAGTGGCTTGCGCGTCAGCGCGCCGACGTGGTGTGCGTGCAGGAGCTCAAGGCCCAGGCCACCGACTTGACCCGCGAGATGCTGCAGCCGGACAAATTGTTCGGCTATTTCCATTACGCCGAGAAGAAGGGCTACAGCGGCGTCGGACTCTACAGCCGGCGCCAGCCGGATGAGATCATCGAGGGGCTGGGGTTACCCGACATCGACGCCGAGGGGCGCTACCTGGAGGCGCGCTTTGGCACATGGAGCGTGGTCAGCCTCTATCTGCCTTCGGGATCCGCATCCGAGGCGCGCCAGCAGGCCAAGTTCAATTTTCTTGCGCGCTTTCGGCCACGGCTCGACGCCCTGCGCGCAAGTAGCCGCGAGGTGGTGATCTGCGGTGACTGGAACATTGCCCACACCGAGAAGGATCTGAAGAACTGGCGGTCCAACCAAAAAAACTCCGGCTTCCTGCCAGAGGAACGCGCCTGGCTCAGCCAGGTGCTCGCTTCCGGCTGGGTGGATGTCTATCGGCACCTGTATCCGGAGGCGGAAGGCGAGGGCTATACCTGGTGGAGCAACCGTGGTCAGGCCTGGGCTAAGAACGTGGGCTGGCGCATCGACTACCAAATCGCCACGCCCGGCATCGCCGCCCGTGCCCTCTCGGCGCGGGTGTACAAGGCGCAGCGCTTCTCCGACCATGCGCCCCTGATCGTGGATTATGAGGATGCGGCGGCCTGAGGCGCATCCCTGGCGCATGGCGCTTTGTGTCTATGGCCATCCGCGCGTGCTGGCGATGCTGTTCCTGGGCTTCTCGGCGGGGCTGCCCTTGCTGCTGGTGCTGGGGACCCTCTCTTTCTGGTTATCGGAAGCGGGTGTCTCCCGCGCCACCATCGGTCATCTCTCCTGGGTGGGTCTGGCCTGGGGGCTCAAGTTTCTCTGGTCTCCTCTCGTCGATCGCCTGCGCCTGCCTGTGCTCACCCGCCGGCTGGGGCGGCGGCGGGCGTGGCTGCTCCTCTCCCAGCTGACCATCGCTGCGGGACTCTGGGGCCTTTCCCGGAGTGACCCGGCGCTCGCGCTCGGGCCCACCCTCGTGTTCGCCATCCTCGTGGCGGTCGCCTCGGCCACTCAGGACATTGCGCTGGATGCCTGGCGCATCGAGGCGGTGGAGGTGCAACGCCAGGGCGCCATGGCGGCCAGCTACCAGACCGGCTATCGCCTCGCCATGATCACCGCCGGCGCGGGCGTGCTCTGGATTGCGGCCGCCTTCGACCTCAATGAGGCGCGCTATGACGTTCATCCCTGGCAGGTGGCCTACTCGGTGATGGCGGCGTTGATGGCGGTGGGCATCGTCACCACGCTGGCGATTCGCGAGCCGGAACATTCGCCGCTGCCGCCCGCCATCCGTGAGCTGGGATTCGCACGCTGGCTTTACGGCAGTTTCTTAAGCCCCTTCCTTGAATTCTTCGCCCGCTTCCGCTGGCACGCGCTGATCATCCTCGGGCTGATCGCTCTTTATCGCATCTCGGACGTGGTGATGGGGGTGATGAGCAATCCCTTCTATCACGAGATGGGCTTCACCAAGGACGAGGTAGCGACGGTCTCCAAGGTGTACGGCGTTTTCATGACGCTAGCCGGCGCTGGACTGGGTGGGGTGCTGGTTGCGCGCCTGGGTGTCATGCGCACCCTCTTCCTCGGCGCGCTTCTATCGGCAGCCACCAATCTGCTGTTCGTCTGGCTCATCGCACGCGGCCACGACCTGGGCGCGCTAGTATTCACCGTCTCTGCGGATAACTTGTCGGCGGGTGTAGCCTCCAGCGCCTTCGTGGCTTATCTCTCGGGCCTGGTGAATCAGGCCTACTCCGCCACCCAATACGCCTTGTTCACCTCGATCATGCTGCTTCTCCCAAAATTCCTCGCCGGCTTCTCGGGCGAATTCGTCGATGCCTTCGGCTGGACCGCCTTCTTCACGGGCACGGCCATGCTAGGCTTGCCGGTGCTCATCTTGGTGTGGCGCGCGGGCCGGGTGGGATCCCATGCCTGAACTTTCCCTGCTGGCGGCGGCCCTGGTGGGGCTGATGGGGGGCGTGCATTGCGTGGGCATGTGCGGGCCTCTGGTAACGGCCTTCGCGCTTCAACGCCCAGGGAAAGAGCCGCGCCTGCTTTTACATCTCAGCGCCAACCTGGGACGGCTCGTCTCCTATACCTTGGCTGGAGCCGTAGCGGGCGGGCTGGGTGAAAGCAGCCTGTGGCTGAGGCAGCTATTCCCTGTCGAGCAGCTGCTGTTTGGCCTGGCCCAAGTCATGCTGGTGCTCTTGGGCTTGTATCTGGCCGGCTGGAATCGCTGGCTGCTGCACGTGGAGCGAGCGGGGAGCGTGGTGTGGCGGCGACTGCAACCGCTCTTCACCCGCGTGCTGCCCATCGAGCGCCCCGGCCAAGCCTTTCTCGCCGGCCTTCTGTGGGGGTGGCTGCCCTGTGGGCTGGTCTATAGCGTGTTGATCGCCGCCCTCGCCAGCGGTAGTCCCACGAGCGGCGCATTGACCATGCTCGCCTTTGGTCTGGGCACGCTGCCCAACCTGCTCGCCATGGGTTGGTTCGCCAACCGCCTGGCGGCGTGGGTGCGGCGACCGGTGGTTCGCAGGACGGCGGGTCTGGCCGTGCTGGGGCTGGGACTTGTGGGCCTTGCCCGGCTCTTTTTCTGAACGCGCCCTATTGATAGAAAGCCTGTTCGAACTCGAAGTTCAGGGGCTGGCTCATTCCTTCAGGCTGGGCGCTCACCTTGAACTTGAGCTTCTGCGGCGGGGTGATGCGGAACTCGCCAATGTAGTAGATCGCCGTGCCCTCAACGATCTCCCGTACCGGCACGTCGATGCTCTGACCGGTGAGGGTGGGCAGCACCACCTTGACGCGCGCTCGCACTGGCTGGCTCACGCCCAGGGGTGTCTTCTTCAGCACCGACAGGGTGAGCATGCCCCGGTTGCGGGAGCGTTCGATCTTGTAGCTCTTGGCCACGTCCGGCAGCAGCTCGTCGGTGGGCATGGCGTTGTAATGGATCTCCACGTCGCGAAAGCGAGCGGCCTGTTCGGCACGAAGCGGCAGGGCGAAGAAGAGCAGGGCAAAGGCGGCAAGCAGTTTGTTCATGTCGCATCTCCTCCTGGAACGGCTGATCTTCTCAATATAGCCGGCTTTCAGCGCCGTGCCTGCAACCGGTAGACCGCCAGACTGCCCAGCAGATTTGGAAGCAGGCGCACCCGGCGACCGCGATGCAATACCAACCGCTCCAAGATCTCTACCCCGTGGGTAGCGCAGAAGTGCTCGAAGTCCTTGAGGGTGCACAGGTGGATGTTGGGGGTGTCGTACCACTGATAGGGCAGGTCGTGGGAGACCGGCATGTGGCCGGCCAGGACTTGCAAGCGGTGATTCAAGTGGCCGAAATTGGGGAAGCTGACGATGGCTTCCCGCCCCACCCGCAGCATCTCGCGAATGATCTCCTCCGTGTGACGCATGGCCTGCAGGGTCTGGGACAGGATCACGTAGTCGAAGGAATGGGAGGCGAAGGTGGACAGGCCGCTTTCCAGGTCGCTCTGAATGGCGTTGACGCCGTTTCGCACGCAGGCGGCGATCTTCTCGTCGGCGATCTCCACACCATAGCCGAAGGCGTTGCGGCTCTCGCGCAGGTAGCGCAGCAGGCTGCCATCGCCACAACCCAGATCCAGCACCTTGGCACCCGGGCGCACCCAGGCGCCGATGGCTTCGAAATCGGGGCGCACACTGGCGTTCATAGGGCGATATTCCCCATGTAGGTGCGCACCACCTCGTGGTAATAGGGGTCCACCATGAGGAAGGCGTCGTGGCCGTGGGTGGATTTCACCTCGGCATAGGTAACGTTGCGCTCATTGTCCAGCAGCGCCTTGACGATCTCCCGGGAGCGCTCGGGTGCGAAGCGCCAATCGCTGGTGAAGGCAATCACCAGGAAGTTGGCCTTGGCCGGCGCCAGCGCCTCGGACAGATGGCCGCTTTCGTAGTGGTGGGTGGGATCGAAGTAGTCCAGCGCCTTGGTCATGAGCAAATAGGTGTTGGCATCGAAGCTGGCGGCGAACTTATCTCCCTGATAACGCAGGTAGGACTCGATCTCGAACTCCACGTCATAGCCGAACTGGAAAGTGCCGGAACGCAGGATGCGGCCGAATTTGGTGCCCATCACGTCGTCCGAGAGATAAGTGATGTGGCCCAGCATGCGCGCAAGCCGCAAACCGCGCTTGGGGGTGACGCCGTAGGCGTAGTAATCACCGCCGTGGAACTCGGGATCGCTCAGGATGGCCTGACGGGCCACGTCGTTGAAGGCGATGTTCTGGGCGGTGAGCTTGGGGGCGGCGGCGATTACCAGACAGTGGCGCAGGCGGTCGGGATAGGTGATGCTCCACTGCAACGCCTGCATGCCGCCCAGGCTGCCGCCCACCACTGCAGCGAACTGCTCGATGCCGAGCCGATTAGCCAGCCGCGCCTGGGTTTCCACCCAGTCGTCCACGGTCACCAGCGGGAAGCGCGAGCCCCAGGGCTTGCCGGTCTCCGGGTTGATGCTGGAGGGGCCGGTGGAACCGTGACACCCTCCGAGATTGTTGACGCCAATGACGAAGAAGCGGTTGGTGTCGATGGGTTTGCCTGGCCCCACCATGTTGTCCCACCAGCCTGGATATTTATCATGTTCCGTGTACCGCCCCGCGACGTGATGGTTGCCGGAAAGGGCGTGGCAGATGAGCACCGCGTTGGAACGCGCCGCGTTGAGCTCGCCGTAGGTCTCATAGACCAGCTGATAGCGCGGGATAACCGCTCCGCTGCGCAGGGCGATGGGCGTGTCGAACTGCGCCGTCTGCGGCGTGACGATGCCTACGGAAGTGCTGGCCTGGGCCGGAGGGCTGGTCATGGGGTGAAGGAAAAAACAGCGCGGATTATAGCCGCTTAGCCGCGAGACGTCCCGCGCGGTCTACGCGGCGTGGCGGCCCTCAGGCGCCAGCGTTGCGGCGGCTACGGCGGCGGTCGGTGGAGCTGTCGCGTGGGCGTTTGGACCAGTCGCGCCGGTCCGGCGTCTTGCGCCGGTCCAGTTCCGGCGGAAAGTTTTCCAGCAGTTTGGCGAGGTAGCTTTCAGCTCCTTCTTGCAAACGCCGCTGACCCTCCGGGGTGGCCATCAGCTCGCGGATCTGCTCCGGGGTGAAGGTGTGGTTGATGGCTTTCTGCCAGGCGAGCATGACGTAGCGCTGGACGGTCATGCGCTGCTCCGGCGTGCCTTCCATCTCGATGCCGTCATCGCCATCCTCGACCAGGGAAAACTCGATCCCGCTCGGGCCGATCCGGTAGTTGTATTCCAGCTTCATCCTGGGGCTCCCAGCGCCTTGCAAAAATCGCGAAATGCGCCCCTCCGGGGCGATCGGCCATGATAGCACCCGGGCACGCGCCATCGTCAAGCGCCGGGCGTGGGGAAAAACAAAGCCCCGGTCAACCCGGGGCGAAACAGGATTGGATTGGTGAGAGGGAATCAGTGGTAGATCAGACGGTGGGTCATGAGCGCGTCGAAATTGCCAATCACCCCTTCCACGTCTTCTTCCGTGGGATTGCTGTTGCGCAAACCCTCGATGGACTGGCGGAACACGCGCGCCATTTCCCCACTCAGGAACACGCCCGTGCCGAGCCGGGTGTTCAAAAGCTCGAAGCCGTTCAGCTCGGGGTATTCCAGCACCTGGTATTGATCATTGGCGAACACCAAATTCATCATCTGCGACCTCCTTGAAGCAATTTGCTTCGCTGCTCATTAGATGGTGCGCGACAGGGAAAATTCAACCCAGATGAGGAAGGTCATGTGGCGGGCGGTTCATTGGGCGCACGCCGGCCTACTGGATATTTTGGGTTGAACCCACCTCAAGGACTGGGCGGAGCCCTCAACATTTTGCCGCACCTGCCGTAAATGGGCGCATGAAGAAAAATTCCCGCTCCGCCCAGGCCATCCTGCGTGCAAACCAGCAAAATGCCTTGTCCGTCGCCGCCCTGGTGGACGAGGGTAACCGCCTCATGGAAGCAGGCGAGCATCGCGCCGCGCAGGCGGCGTTCCAGTCGGCGGTAGACGTGCTGCTGGCCTCGCGTAGCCGGGACGACAAACGTCTGGCCATTGCCCGCTACAACCTTGCCCGCGCCTTCGCCGCCCAAGGCAAGACCGAGCGCGCCATGTCCGAATACCGCGCCGCCCTGACCCTGCGGCCGCGCTTTCCCGAGGCGCAGAACAACCTGGGCATGCTGCTCATCGATGCCGGGCAGTTCGAGGAGGCGGCCGAGCTGTTCCGCCGCGCGCTTGCCACAGACCCCCTATTCGCCTCGGCCCATTACGGACTGGGGGTCGCGCTGCAGAACCTAGGGCAGACGCAAGAGGCGGCCTTCTGCTATCAGCGGGCGATCACCCTGAAGCCGGATTTTTACGCTTCCTGGGTGAACCTGGGGCTCATCTGCTACGCCCTGGGTTCACCCGAGGTGGCGGTGCATTGCTTCAACGAGGCCATTGGTCTGTGCCCGGGAAATGCCGAGCTCTATTTCCAACTGGGGCTTGCCTACATGGCCCAGGAACGGTTCGCGGATGCGGCGCGGGCCTTCTCTCGCGCGGTGGAATTTCAGCCGGACTACACGTTGGCGCGGGATGCCCTGGAAGAGGCACTCTACTTCAAACTCGCGGCAAAGCCCTGAAGGAGCGATGCCTCCTCACACGACTGCCGCGGCCAGCTGCCCCGCCGGCAAGCCCTGTTCCATGAGACGCGCGCAGGCGCGCGAGGCGAAGCCCTGGGGACCCGCCACGTAGGCCTGGAAACGGCTCAAATCCGCGTGCTCGGCAAGGATGGCGGTGAGCACCTCGTCCGGATTGGGATCCTCCAGGTTTTCCGCCAAAAGCTCTCGGTAATGGAACTGATCCAGGGCATCTTCCCAGGAGCGGCACCAGTTGGAGAGATAGTGGCCGCCCGCCACGGTGGCGAGCCAGTAGAGATAGAGCGGTTGCGCCCATTCCAAGGAGACGGCGTGCTCCAGCAAACTCTTGATGGGCGCGAAGCCGCTGTTGCAGGCGATGAATAGCAGCGGTCGGCGCGCGTCCTGGCGCAGCACGAAATCCCCCACTGGTCCATAGACGGTGACGCTGTCGCCCACTTTCATGCCCCCAAACACCCGTGCCGCGAACCGGTCGTCCGGCAGGTTGCGCACGTGGAACTGCAGGTTGCGGTCGTCGCAGGGGCAGCTGGCGATGGCGTAGACGCCGGCATCGTCTCCGACCGCCAGGGCTACACTCTGGCCGGCCAGGAAACGTAGGCGCTGGCTGCGTGGCGTCTGCAGGTGCAACAGGCGCACTTTGTCTGTGAGGGGCGTGATGGCCTTGACGCGCGCGACGATTTCCTGGAACTGGATCTCGTCTGCGCGGGTCGCCACCCCTGCTTCCAGCACGACGTCGCTTGCTGCCGTGTGGGCGCACATGAGGAGCCACCCCTGGCTTTTTTCCGCTTCGGGAAACACGTAGTCCTGATGGCGGGTGCGCTCAACCTGCCCCGATAGCAGGCGCGCGCGGCACAACCCGCAGTTGCCACTACTGCAGCCGTAGTTTATGGCCACTCCGGCGCGCAGCGCGGCTTCTAGCAGCGTGTCGTGGCCGACCACCTCGAATACGTGGCCGCTGGGCAGTAAACGGACCTGGAAGGGCATGGTTAGGGGGCTTTTTTTAATGCTAGCTTAAAGCCGGGAATCAGGCGTGCCTTACCGCTTCGCGGGCGATCTCGCGAACCTCGGGATCCGGATCGTCCAGGAGGGAGGTGAGGGCCGCCCGCGCCTCGGGGCCGCCGATCAGGGAAAGGAAATGGGCGATGTCCGCGCGATCGCGGGGCTGTGCCGTAGGCAGGGCGGCGATCAGGGGTGCCGCCATGGCCTGGGTGAACGTCGTGCCCTGGAACTCCTCCAGGACCGCGCCGATGCCCAGGCGCACCGCCATGCTTGCCTTGGGGTCGGTCACCAAGGCTGCCAGCACCGCAGCGCGGGCTGGATCCTCGCGGATGAGGGCTTCCACTCGGTCGCGCCGACCAGACTTGAGCATCTCGAAGAAATAAGGGCGCAGGCCCTGGTCCGGTTGCGCGGCGAGCTGCGCCCACTGGCGCAGCTCGGCTGGCGTCATCTGGCCCTCGAAGCGCAAGGCGCCGAGGGCGAGCCATGGCACGCTTCTCACCCCCAGGGCCTGGGCCCGTTCCGGCTGGCTGGCAGCGTCCACCACCTCCAGGGTTGCGAGGAGGCCTTCGTCGAGCAACTTTTCCAGAAGGCGCTTCATGCCGGGACAATGGGGACAACCGGGCAAGGTGACGAGCAGGGCGGCGGGGGGATGGAGATTTTCTGGCATGGCTCTCAAGTGGGGCAGTGCCCCTGCCGCTACTGTGGTCATGGCGCGCGATCCACGATTTTTGCCATCCCCAAAGGGCGAGCCGGGCCGGGACAGTGGGCAGGGGATTTCCAGCGGTATTGTAGCCGGCTTTTTGGTGGTGCTCGTGCTTCTCGGTGCGCTTACCGTCCTTGCACTGCACGCGGTGACGGAGGCCAACCAGCGACTGGAACGCATTGCCGAGAACCACAACGTCAAGACTGAGCTCGCCACCACTATGCACAACGCCTTGCGCGAGCGGGCGCTGGCCATGCACGCGATGCCCATCATTACGGACGCCTTCGAGAAGGATGCCATGGCCCAGTATTTCCACGCCCAGGGGGTGGTGTACATGGAGGCGCGCGCGAAACTCCAGAACATGCCTCTTTCCCAGGCGGAGCAGACCATCCTCGCCCGCATTGCCGCGCTAACCCGCGAAGCACAGCCAGAAGTGGAACGGGTGGTGGACATGGCCACCTTCACGGATGATTCCGACGCGATATTCGAGCGCATCCGCAGCGTGGCCATGCCGCGTCAGCGGGCCATCGCGCGTGAGGTGAACCAGCTGATTGAGCTACAGCGCGAGCAGACTGCCAAGGCGCTCGCGCAGGCGCGAAGCTCCTATCAGGCGGTGCGCACGCTGCTTTTGGCCCTGGGCACGGCGGCGGTTCTGGTGGGGTTGACTGTTGCCGCCTTCGTAAGCCGACGGGTGGCGCATCAGGCAGGGCTGCTGGCCAGGCAGGCCCTCTATGACCCTCTTACCGGCCTTGCCAACCGCTGTTTGCTGCAGGACCGATTGAGCGGGGAGATTGCCCAGGCGCAGCGGCAAAGCACATCCTTCGGCGTCGTGCTGTTGGATCTGGACCATTTCAAGGAAGTCAACGATACCTTGGGCCATGAGGTGGGTGACGAGGTGTTGCGAGAAGTGGCGCGGCGGCTGGTGGGCACCGTGCGCGGCGAAGATACCGTGTCACGCCTCGGCGGCGACGAATACGTGCTTTTGCTCCATGGGCTGGCGGAAAAGAACGCCCAAGTGGTGGCGCTGAAAATCCTCGCCGCCCTGGATCGCCCTTTCGTGTGGCAGGGCAATCTTATCGACCTGGGAGCAAGCCTCGGGGTCGCTCTCTATCCCGCTCATGGCGAGGATGCCAGCAGCCTGATTCGCTGCGCCGACATCGCCATGTATGCCGCCAAGCGCTCGGGGCGTGGCTGGGCCCTGTATTCTACGGAGCAAGATCGCCTCGGTCGCGCGGACCTGTCGTTTAGGAGTGAGCTGCGGGAGGCGATCCGCAACGACGAACTCGTTCTCCATTACCAGCCCAAGATCGACCTCCACACGCGGCGCGTGGTGGGATTGGAGGCCCTGGTGCGCTGGGACCATCCCGTGAAAGGCTTTCTGTCGCCGGACCGCTTCATTCTTCTGGCGGAGCAGGCTGGACTGATCGGCGCCCTCACCGAGTGGGTGCTGGAGCGCGCCCTGCGCGATCTGGTGAGGTTGCACCACGATGGGCATCTTTTGCACGCGGCAGTGAACCTGTCTGCACGTAGCCTGCATGACCTGGGGTTGCCGGCAAGCATCGAGACCTTGCTTGCCCGTGCGGGCATGGCGCCCGATCATCTCATGCTGGAGATCACGGAGAGCGCCGTGATGGCCAACCCCAGCGACAGTCTCGCCATCCTCACGGAACTGGATCGCATGGGGGTGAGACTAGCCATCGACGACTTCGGCACCGGCTATTCGTCGCTGGCCTACCTCAAGCGTCTGCCGGTGGATGAGGTCAAGATCGACAAATCCTTCGTGCTGGATTTGGCCACCAACGAGAGTGATGCCGTGATCGTGCGCTCCACCATCGATCTGGCTCACAACCTGGGTCTTAGCGTCACGGCAGAAGGCGTGGAAACGCAGGACATCTGGGACACCCTAACGATACTCGGCTGCGACTGCGCCCAGGGCTACCACATGGCCCGTCCCATGGGCCTTAACGCGCTGCGCCAGTGGCTACGCACTTCGCCCTGGGCGGGTGGGGAGAACGCCGCGAGCCAAGTGCTTTCCCCCTAGCCCCGCCGTTTGTAGCCATCGCGGCGGGCGACCGTGGTCAGCCGACCGCTTTCCCACTGCGGTGTCAGGGCGCGCCCCTTCACAATAGCGGCGCGAGCCAGCGTTCGGCGGTGTCCAGGTCCCATCCCTTGCGCCGGGCGTAGTCTTCCAGCTGGTCGCGGCCGATCTTGCCCACGGCGAAGTAGTGGGCCTGCGGGTGGGAGAAGTAGAAGCCAGACACCGCCGCTGCGGGCCACATGGCGTAGCTTTCGGTGAGGCTGACACCGGCATTTTCCGGGGCATTGAGCAGTGCGAACAGGGGGCCTTTTTCCGTGTGGTCCGGACAGGCCGGGTAGCCCGGCGCGGGGCGGATGCCCTGGTATTTCTCCTCGATGAGCGCCTCGTTGGAGAGGGCTTCATTCGGCGCGTAGCCCCAAAACTCCCGGCGCACGCGTGCATGCATTAGCTCGGCGAAGGCTTCCGCCAACCGGTCGGCCAGCGCCTTGAGCATGATGGCTTGGTAGTCGTCGTGGCGCGCTTCGAATTCGGCGAGCTTTTTTTCGATGCCGATGCCGGCGGTGACCACGAAGGCGCCGATGTAGTCGCGCACGCCCGTGGCCTTGGGCGCGATGAAATCGGCTAAGGCGTAGTTGAAGCGGTCGGAGGGCTTTTCCATCTGCTGGCGCAGGGTGTGATAGACCATGGCGATCTCGCAGCGCGATTCATCGGTGTAGATCTCGATGTCGTCGCCCACGGCGTTGGCGGGAAACAGGCCGATCACCGCGTTGGCGGTGAGCCACTTCTCGCGGATGATGTCGGCAAGCATGCCTTGGGCATCCTGATACAGCTTGCGCGCCTCGCTGCCCACCACCGCGTCGTCCAGGATCTTGGGAAACCTGCCATGCAGATCCCAGGTCTGGAAGAAGGGCGTCCAGTCGATGTAGCGGGCGACGTCCTGAAGGGGATAATCCCGGAAGGCGCGCGTCCCGAGCTGGCGCGGCACCGGCGGCGTGTAGTGGGACCAGTCGATCGACAGGGCATTGGCGCGTGCCGCTTCCAGGGGAATCAGACGCGAACGTTCGCCCTTGGCGAGATGACGCGCCCGAACCTGGTCGTAGTCGGCGCGGATTTTCGCGATGTAGGCCTCGCGTTGCTCGTCGGAAAGCAAGCTGGTACACACGCCCACCGAGCGGGAGGCATCCTTCACATATACCACCGGCCCGCTGTAATGGGGCGCGATCTTCACCGCGGTGTGGGCAAGCGAGGTGGTGGCGCCGCCGATGAGTAGCGGCACGCTGAAGTTCTGGCGCTCCATCTCCTTGGCCACGAAAGCCATTTCCTCCAGCGACGGGGTGATCAAGCCCGACAGACCGATGATGTCGGCCTGCTCTTCGCGGGCGGTATCCAGAATTTTGGCGGCGGGCACCATCACGCCCAGATCCACCACCTCATAGTTGTTGCAGGCGAGCACCACGGCCACGATGTTCTTGCCGATGTCGTGGACGTCGCCCTTGACCGTGGCCAGCACGATCTTGCCCTTGGCGCGATTATCGCCACTGGCGGCCTTTTCCGCCTCGATGTAGGGAACCAGGTACGCCACTGCTTGCTTCATCACACGCGCGGATTTCACCACCTGGGGCAGGAACATCTTGCCGGAACCGAACAGGTCGCCCACCACGTTCATGCCGGCCATGAGTGGACCTTCAATGACTTGGATGGGGCGCTCGAACTTCTGGCGGGCTTCCTCTGTGTCCTCGATGATGTAGGTGGTGATGCCCTTCACCAGTGCGTGGGTGAGGCGTTCTTCCACCGGCAGCTGGCGCCAGGCGAGATCCTCCACTTGCTCCTTGCTCTGGCCCTTGTAGCGTTCGGCGAATTCCACCAGACGTTCCGTGGCGTCGGGCCGGCGGTTCAACAACACGTCTTCGACGCGTTGCCTGAGTTCCGGGTCGATTTCCTCATAGACGCCGAGCTGGCCGGCGTTGACGATGCCCATGTCCATGCCGGCGCGGATGGCATGGTAGAGGAAGCAGGTGTGGATGGCCTCGCGCACCGGCTCGTTGCCGCGGAAGGAGAAGGAGACATTGGACACGCCGCCGCTCACCTTGGCATGGGGTAGATGCTGCTTGATCCAGCGGGTAGCCTCGATGAAATCCACCGCGTAGTTGTTGTGCTCCTCGATGCCGGTGGCCACCGCGAAGATGTTGGGGTCGAAGATGATGTCCTCGGCGGGGAAGCCATCCTCGGTGAGCAGCCGGTATGAGCGGGCGCAGATGTCGATCTTGCGCTGATAGCTATCGGCCTGGCCCTTTTCGTCGAAGGCCATCACCACGACCGCCGCACCGTAACGGCGGGCGAGCCGGGCGCGCTCTAAGAACTCCGTCTCGCCTTCCTTGAGCGAAATGGAATTGACGATGCCCTTGCCCTGGATGCATTTGAGCCCCGCCTCAACCACGCTCCACTTGGACGAATCGATCATGATGGGAACGCGCGCGATGTCCGGCTCGGAGGCTACTAGATTGAGGAACTTCACCATGGCCGCCTCGGAATCCAGCATCGCCTCGTCCATGTTGACGTCGATGATCTGGGCGCCGTTCTCCACCTGTTGGCGCGCCACGTCCAGGGCCTTGTCGTATTCGCCGTTGAGGATCAAGCGGGCGAACAGGCGTGAGCCGGTGACATTGGTACGCTCACCGATGTTTACGAACAGCGAGCCCTCGCACACGTTGAGCGCTTCCAGCCCAGACAGGCGCAGGCAGGGCGAAACGGTTGGAATGCGCCGCGGTGGCAGGCCCGCCACGGCCTCGGCCACCGCGCGGATGTGGGCCGGTGTGGTGCCGCAGCAGCCACCAACGATGTTGAGGATGCCGTCCTCAGCCCAGGCGCGAATCTCCGCCGCCAAGTGCTCCGGCGTCTCGTCATAGCCGGTTTCCGACAGGGGATTGGGCAGGCCCGCGTTGGGATGCGCCGAGACATAGACGTCTGCCTTGCGCGCGATCTCCTCCACGTAGGGTCTGAGCTTGTCCGCCCCGAGGGCGCAGTTGAAGCCCACCGACAGGGGCTCGGCGTGGCGCAGGCTATTGTAGAAGCCTTCTGCCGTCTGACCGGTGAGGGTGCGGCCGGATTCGTCGGTGATGGTGCCGGAAATCATGATGGGCAGCCGGCGTCCGATGCGATCGAAATAATCCTGCACCGCGAACACCGCTGCCTTGGCGTTCAAGGTGTCGAAGATGGTTTCGATCAGGATCAGATCCGCTCCACCCTGGACCAGGCCGTCCACCGCTTCGCCGTAGGCCGCCACCAGTTCGTCGAAGGTTACGTTGCGCAACCCTGGATCGTTTACGTCTGGAGAAATGGTCGCGGTGCGATTGGTGGGGCCAAGCACCCCGGCGACGAAGCGTGGCTTGGTGGGGTCCTGTGCTTCGTACGCGTCTGCGACCGCGCGCGCCAGGCGCGCCGCCGCCAGGTTGATCTCGTGCACCAGGGATTCCATGCCGTAATCGGCCATGGCGATGCGGGTGGCGTTGAAGGTATTGGTCTCGATGATGTCCGCCCCCGCCTTGAGGTAGGCGGCATGAATGTCCCGGATCAGCTCCGGTCGGGTGAGCACCAGGAGATCGTTGTTGCCCTTGAGGTCGTGAGGCCAGTCGCGGAAGCGGCTGCCTCGGTAATCCGCTTCCGTGAGCTTGAAGGTCTGGATCATGGTGCCCATGGCGCCATCCAGCACCAGGATGCGGCTGGCAAGAAGCTCCGGCAGGCGGGCGATGCGATCGGCGGGCATGGACAAGGGCTTGAAAAAAGGGCCCAATGTTAGCACAGGGACGCTGGCCCGGCCTGCGTGCTTGAGCCTATACTGTTTCCATGAAGCACCTCAAGCCCAAGGAAGCCCACGAGTTTTTGCGTGCTCACCCGGAAGCGGTGTTCATCGACGTGCGCAGCGAATGGGAGTATCTGTTCGTGGGGCACCCCAAGGGGGCGTTGCTCATTCCTTGGGTGGACGGCCCCAACTGGGAGCGCAATCCCGAGTTCGTGGCCCACGTGAAACGGGCCACTTCCATCGACCGGCCGGTGGTCCTCATCTGCCGGAGCGGCAACCGTTCCCGCGATGCAGGCAAGGCCCTGGAAGAGGCGGGCTTCACCAAGGTGTACAACGTGGAGCACGGTTTCGAGGGTGACCTCAACGAGGACCACCAGCGCGGCAAGCTCAATGGCTGGCGCTTCGACGGCCTGCCTTGGGAGCAATGCTGAAGCGTGCGCCCCGAGCAATTCATCCCGATTGGCCGCGTGCGTGTCATACCGGTCGCGATGTCTCTGCTCGCCTCAGGGGCGCTCGCCCACCGGGTCCTGTTCATTGTGCCGAGGCTAGGCCAGGGTGACCCCCAGGGCCCGCCCGATCAGCCAGGTGGCGCCGCCGGCCGCGCCACCGATGGCCAGCATGCGCAAGCCACCGAGCCAGGCCGTGCGGCCGGTGAAGAGGGACAGGGTGGCGCCCACGGCGAACAGAGCGAGCGCCGTCAGACCCACCGCCACGGGCAGCGCGCGCGCGGCGTCGAACAGCACGAAGGGCAGCAGCGGCAGGGCGGCTCCGGCGGAAAAGGAAAGGAAAGAAAACACCGCTGCGGCGAGCGGCGAGCCCAGATCATCCGGGTCCAGACCCAGCTCTTCGCGGGCCAGGGTATCCAGGGCCCGGTCCGGATCGGCGATGAGCTTGGCGGCCAGGGCCCGTGCCTGCTCCCGCCCCATGCCCTTGTGTTCGAAAATGAGGGCGAGCTCCGCGGCTTCTTCTTCCGGATACTGCTCCAGCTCGGCGCGTTCCAAGCCGATCTGGTACTCGTACATCTCCCGTTGTGAGCGAACGCTTACATATTCGCCGGCGGCCATGGAGAAGGCGCCCGCCAATAGGCCCGCAATTCCCGAAAGAACGATCACGCCGCTGTCTGCGGGGCTTTGGGAGACCGCACCGGCCACGCCCAGGATCAGGCTGGCATTGGACACCAGCCCGTCGTTGACGCCGAAAACCGCGGCGCGCAGGTTGTTGCCGGCGCCCATGCCCTGGTGCCGCCGCCCCACCTGGGAGAAATCAGTGGGAATGGCATGGCCCACGGGCGCCTTGGTGTAGAGGGACATGCCGCGCACCTTCATGGCGGCCAGCACCGGGCGTAAGGGCCTGGGCCCCAGTCGCTTCACCAACCAGGCTACGAGCCGCGTGCGCAGGTCGGGCACATAGCGCGCCGGGGGCGTGTGGCCGGACTTACGCATTTCGCGCGCCCAGAGGTCGGCTTGTTCGTCTGCCGCGCGCGCCAGTTCCAGGAACAGGATCTGGCGCGGCGTGCCGGACTCGGCATCGGACACCACCCGGTAGAGGTAGGCGGAGCGCTTTTCCTCCCGCCAGCTTTCCAGTTCGTGCTGCATCGCTCCCCCTTTTAGGCCCTGGATTTCCGACAAACGGCTCAAGATTTCGTAGCCAAGCCCGATAACTTTCGCGTGTAACCGTCCATCGCGCAAAGAATGGCTACCGAGCTTTTGCGGCAGAATCTGGCGATCGAGCCGGATCTGCAGAATTTTATCGGCTTTGTGCTCACCGCGGTTTCCCGCCTCGGTGGCAATGCCTTCGCCGCCACGCCCGTGAGCATCGCCTTGGCCGAGCAGTTACGGAAGGCGGGGGCGGGGACCGGCTACCCCTTGCCCGTCAGTCTGAGCTTGGATCAGGGCGAGCTCAAGGTGCAATGGAACGGCGTTGAATCCATGAGCATCGTCCGCCTTACCCAGATGCCCAGCCAGACAGCTCTCTCCGAGCTGCGCCAGCACTTCCAGCGCTCCACCGAGATCGAGGATCCCGCCTTGCTTTTGCGGCGCAACGCGGAGATGGCCCGCTTTCTGGAGGAATCCCGGGCGCGCGCGGAGCGTGAGCTGACACGCATGCAAGCGGCTCTGGAAAAACGCCAGGCCGAACTCGCGGATACCCTGCGCCAGGCGGAGACCGACCCTTTGACCGGCCTTTACAACCGTCGCGCGTATGATGCCCGCATCGCTCAGGCCTTCATGCAGGCCATGAGTAGCGGCCAGGCCCTCACCCTGGCGTTGTGTGATCTGGATCACTTCAAGCGCATCAACGACGAACACGGCCATCAATATGGCGACGCCTATCTGTGCCGGATGGCCGAGGCCATGCGCTCGGTGATCCGCAGCGATACTGATGCCGCCTTCCGTTTCGGCGGCGACGAGTTCGCCCTCCTCTATCGTTGCGGCAAGGCTATCGCCCTGCGTCGGGTGCTCACCTTGCTCAAGGCCATGGACGGGCGCATCAGCGTGGGACTGGCATCCATCTCGGCGGAGGAGTCCTGCGCCGGCTCCCTTACGGACTTCATCGCCCGCGCCGACCGGGCCCTCTACGAAGCCAAGAACCGGGGCCGGGGCCGTGTCGTTGCCGAAACCTGCTGGCCAGATGGACGCCTCACCTACAGCGAGCACACCTTGGAGGAGGCCAACGCGTGACGGCACCGACCCTGCTCGATTCCAGTGCCTGCAAGCTGTTGTTTGCGGACGCCATCGGCAACGAGAGTGCCGGCATCCTGCTGCGCTCACGCCTGCAGTCGGTGGCGCGTAGGCTGGGATTTGCCGATGCGCGCCGAGAGAACATGGTGCTGGTGGCTTCCGAGATGGTGACCAACCTGATCAAACATGCCCACGGCCGCGGCGTGCTGCAGATCTGGCAGCAGCCGGGCAACGTACTGGATCTGCTTTCCTTCGATTACGGCCCCGGGGTGGAGAATCCGAGCCTTGCCCAGGCCGATGGTTTTTCCACCGCTGGCACCCTGGGCAAGGGCCTGGGCAGCATGCAGCGCCTGGCCGACCGCTTCGGCCTATTTTCCCAGCGCCCTAGCAGGGAGGAGGGCCGCTGGCATGGCACGGCAGTGTGGTGCCGCTTCGAGCCAGGCTCTCGACCACCGGCCCGCTACGAGGTGGGACTGTTCGTGCGCTCGCTGGCGGACGACCGCCACAACGGCGACCACATCTACCTGCACGAAGATGGGGAACGTCTGCGTTTGCTGCACCTGGATGGGCTGGGACATGGCGCGGAGGCGGCCTATGCCACCAGCCATCTGGCGCGCCAGTTGGCGGAGGCGGAGAGCTTGCCCGCTCTCGTGGACCGGGTGGATCGCCAGCTGCGCTCCACCACGCGGGGCGCGGTGGCCATTGCCTGCGAGCTGCTGCCGCGGCAGCGTCGGCTCACGCTGATGGGCGTGGGCGACATGGCTGGCCATGTCTGCCGCGACGGCACAGTAGACCGCTACGCTTTTGCCCCGGGCGTGCTGGGGCGGGAACACAAGACGCCGAGACCGGTGGAGGTTGCGCTCGAACCAGGTGCGGTGCTGGTGTCCACCAGCGATGGCATCCGCCGCGGCTGGGACGAGAAAACCTTCCCGGGCTTGTGCCGCCAGCATCCGCAGCTCGTGGCTTATGTGCTGGGCAATTCCATGGCGCGCCTCACCGACGACCAGTCGGTGTGCGTGCTGCGATACAACTGATCCGATGCCTCGGCATCTGCTAGGAGACACCCCATGCTCAAGAACGTCACCCAAGCCAAGAACAGTCTCATCGAGCAGCTCAAGTTGCAGGTGGGCCACATATCTAACCGCATCGAGGCACAGGGCCAGGCCGTGTTCGGCGAAGGGAATGTGTTGTCCACCGACGAGATCACCGATCTCAGCGTGCAGTTCCTGGAACTCATGGTCATGCTGCTGGACACGGAAAATCCGCTGGATTCCCAGCAACCCGCGTTCCGGGCGCTGAAGACTTTCTTCGGCAATATTTCCAAGCAGATCGTGGCCCGTGGCGGACGCATGGAGGACTTCGTGCGCTACATGCAATTCCTGCAGCGCTGCTTCATCGAGTCCCTAGGGCAGGACGAGAAGGTGGCGCCGGAGGAGATGCGCGCCATCCTGCTTTTGCTTTCCAGCGTGTTCAACGAGTTGCTGTTGGCGGTGTTCCAGACTTATCTCGAAGAGAAAGAGCGCACCATCGAGGCCCAGCAGCGGGAGCTGCGCGAGACCTCCACGCCCATCACCGAGATCTGGGATGGTGTGCTGACGCTGCCCATCATTGGCACGCTGGACTCCTCGCGCACCCTGCTCATCATGGAGGCCTTGTTGAACCGCATTGCCCAGGAGCGCGCCAGCGCGGTGGTGATGGACGTCACCGGCGTGCATACCGTGGACTCCCAGGTTTCCCACCACATGATCCAAATGGTGCGCGCAATCCAGCTGATGGGCGCGACGGCCATCCTCACCGGCATCCGCCCCGAGATCGCACGCGCCATGACCAGCCTCAACATCGACCTGGGCAATGTCACCACCCGCGCCACGCTGTCCGACGGGCTGAAGGAAGCCTTCCGCTTGTTGGGCGTGCATGTGAGCCGCGCGGCATGAACCTGGGCGGCATCCACCTCACGCGCGTGGGCGGCGGCGCCATGCTGGCCGAACCCAGCCGCGCCCTGGATCTGTCGGACACTGCTTTCGTGCTGGAAGCCATTCTCGCCCAACTGCACAAGCACAGGGCAGACCGCCTGTATTACGACCTGGCGGACGTGCCGGTGATCGACACCGTGCACTACGCGTGGCTGGAAAGCCTGGCGCGCGCCTGTCGCGCCATCAACGTGCGCATGATTTGCATCCACATGCAGCCCACCGCCGCCTTCGGTCTGGCTACCTTTCTCCAGGACCCACCCAGCTTCGACACCGCCCTGGACATGGAAGCGCGGTAAGCGCAGGGGCCACGGCCTGCTTTCCCGGCGGGCGACGAGGGTGCCCATGGCGCTTACGAGGGGCGCTCGGCGGTCGAGGGATCGCTGGGGGATGGGGCGGGCGCGTCAGGCATCCATGCCACGCCGATACTGAATGGCCTCGGCGATGTGGGAATCTAGGATCGTGGGGCGATCTTCCAGATCGGCGATGGTGCGAGCGAGCTTGAGGATGCGGTGATAGGCGCGCGCGGACAGGGACAGGCGTGCGATGGCCTGCCTGAGGAGGCGCTCGCCTGCGGCATCGGGCCGGCAGTGCTGGTCGATTTCGGCGGGCGTGAGTTGGGCGTTGGGTTTGCCCTGGCGCGCCGTCATGCGGGCGCGGGCTGCTTCCACCCGGGCCCGAATAACCGCCGAGGGCTGGCCGGCGGGCGCGCTCATCAGCTCGGTCTCCGGCAGGGCCGGCACCTCGATCTGGATGTCGATGCGGTCCAGCAGCGGGCCCGATATCTTCGCCCGGTAGCGGGCGACCTGGTCCGGGGTACAACGGCAGCGTCCAGAGGGGTGGCCCAGGTAGCCGCAGGGGCAGGGGTTCATCGCTGCGATGAGCTGGAAACGCGCGGGAAATTCCGCCTGGTTGGCCGCGCGCGAAATGTGGATGCGGCCCGCCTCCAGGGGCTCACGCAACACCTCCAGGACACGCCGGTCGAATTCCGGCAACTCGTCCAGAAACAGCACGCCATGATGGGCCAGCGAAATCTCGCCGGGGCGGGGGTTGCTGCCGCCGCCCACCAGCGCCACCGCGGAGGCCGTGTGATGGGGAGCACGAAACGGTCGCACGCGCCAGTTTTCCAGCCGGAAGCCGCCGCTGCCCAATGACTGGATGGCGGCGGATTCCAATGCCTCCGCCTCGCTCATGGCCGGCAGGATGCTGGGTAGGCGCGCCGCCAGCATGGACTTGCCGGTGCCGGGCGGACCGCTCATCAGCACGCTGTGGGCCCCTGCCGCTGCCACTTCCAAGGCGCGCTTTGCCTGGGCCTGCCCCTTTACCTCGGCGAAATCCGCAAGCAGAGGGGAGGCGAGCGTCGGTTGGCCGCGGTAGCGGGAAAGCCGCTCGCCGCCCGCGAAGTGGTTGCAGACTTCGAGCAGAGTGCGCGCAGGATAGACCTCCACGTCCCCCGCTAGCGCGGCTTCCGCCGCATTCTCCGCCGGTAACACGAAGGCTCGTCCGCTGTGCCCTGCACGCCAAGTCATGGCCAGTGCGCCACGCACTGGTCGTAGCGCGCCGGTGAGGGCGAGCTCGCCGGCGAACTCGAAACGCGACAACTGTTCGGCGGGAATCTGACCCGAAGCGGCGAGGATGGCGAGCGCAATGGGCAGATCGAAGGCACCGCCCTCCTTGGGCAGGTCGGCCGGTGCCAGATTCACCGTGATGCGCCGGGCGGGGAAATCGAAGCGCGCGGTCTGGATCGCGGCGCGCACACGGTCTCGCGCTTCCTTCACCTCTGCCTCCGGCAGACCGACGATGGTGAAGGCCGGTAGCCCATTGGCCAAATGCGCCTCCACCGTTACCAGCGGCGCCTCCACACCGGAAAGGGCGCGGCTGAAGAGTACGGCCAGGCTCATGGGGCGGCGTCAGGCCTCGGGCGGGGTCGTTGTGGGCGGCGCCGGCTCTGGCGGGGCAGCGGTCTCTAGCGCGGCCACCTTCCTTTCCAAGGCCTCCAGCTTCTCCCGGGTGCGAGCGAGCACTGCCTGCTGCGCTTCGAACTCTTCCCGCGTCACCAGGTCGAGGCGGGTAAAGACACTCGTCAGCAGCGCGCGCAGGTTTTTCTCCACGTCGGCAGCCGGCGACTGGGAGAACACCTCCCGGATCCGGACCGATAACTCGTCCAAGAACTTGGCGCTCAGCATGGTCACCTCCAAAAATGGCGAGTGTAGCAGAGCCGCCATGCCGCGCGCGGAAGGCTCGCCAGGGCTGGGCGGGCCTTGCGCCGTCAATGATGGGAATGTGGCCGAGTGCCTGGAGGCAGCGGATGGGCGGCGTGATGGTGCAGGAATTCGTGCTCCGGCCGCTCGGGCAGGGGATGGGGCACGAACTGCGGCATGAGTGAGCCGATGATCATGCCGGCAAGGCTGGCGAGCAGGCCGGCGAACTGCGCCGGCATGAAGGGATCGTCCGGCCCGAAGATCAGCAGCGACAGCCACACCGCGAGACCGAAGAAAATCGCCATCAGCGCGCCCTGGTTGGTGGCGCGCTTCCAGTACACGCCGAAGGCCAGCGGCACGAAGGCCACCACCAACGTCACCTGATAGGCGTTCTCGACCATCTTGAAAATGCTCGCCTTCGAATACATGGCATAAAGCGTCACCAAAAGCGTGAAGAGAAGCGTGACGATGCGCATGGACTTGAGCAGCTTCTTGTCCGTCATATGGGGCACCATCGGGCGCAGGATGTTTTCGGTGAAAGTGACCGAGGGCGCGAGCAGGGTGGCCGAGGCGCAGCTTTTGATGGCCGAGAGCAAGGCGCCGAAGAACATGATCTGGGCGAACAGCGGGGCTTTCTCCAACACCAGCGTGGGCAGGATGAGTTGCGAGTCTTCCTCCATCAGCCGGTTCACCATGGCCGGGTCGATGAGCGTGGCGGAATAGGCCAGGAACATGGGGACGAAAGCGAACAGGAAGTAGAGCACGCCGCCTAGCACCGAACCCCAGACGGCGATGCGCACGGTCTTGGACGACTGCACCCGCTGGAACACATCCTGCTGCGGAATGGAGCCAAACATCATGGTCACCAAGGCCGCGGCGAAGGCGATGATCTCCTTCAAATCCGGCCCCGGGCCGAAGGCGAGCTTGCCTGCCTGATGGGCGTGCAGCACCACCGCGTCCACACCGCCCACCATGCCGCTCACCTCATTGCCGATCCACAGCATGCCGATGACGATGATGATCATCTGGACGAAGTCGGTGATGGCCACCGCCCACATGCCGCCGAAGAAGGTATACACGAGAATGGTGACCGAACCGATCCACATGCCCGCCAGCCGACTGATCTCGCCCCCAGACACCACGTTGAACACCAATCCCAAGGCGGTGATCTGCGCGCCCACCCAGCCCAGGTAGGAGATCACGATGGCAATGGTGGTCAGCACTTCCACGCTGCGGCTGTAGCGCCGTTTGTAGAAGTCGCCGATGGTGAGCAGGTTCATCTTATAAAGCGGCGCCGCAAAGAACAGCCCGACCAGGATCAGGCACATGCTGGAGCCGAAGGGGTCGGCCACCACACCGTTGAGGCCTTCCTTGAGGAAGGTCGCGGGAATCCCCAGCACGGTTTCGGAGCCGAACCAGGTGGCGAACACCGTCGCCGTGACCATGTAGAAGGGCAAATGCCGCCCGGCGATGGCGAAGTCCTTGGTGTTGTGCACGCGGGTGGCAGCCCACAGGCCGATGGCCACCGAGACCACCCAGTAGCCGATGACGAACCAGAGCAGCATGGCGTTCCCTGCGGGAAAAGGTAGAGCTGCCGATTATAGCGAACAAGCCCTCTGCACTTGAGCCGCATGATGGCTTGGGCTTATCGATACCCCCTATACACTCGACCTGCCTTACGCCGTTCTCGTCGGCCAGCTCAAGCATCCACCCTGGCTTGCCTTCTCCTGTCCGCCTTCGGATGGTGCACCAGGGGGCAAGGCATGCACCAAAGCGAGGCACTACCCGCCATGGGTAGCAGTGCTCTAGCGAATTGAAAACACTCTGGTTTTTGAGATGGCACGCATCCTGCTGGATCACCGCTGCGTGTTTTTTCATCAACTCATCGGCAAAGAAAGGAAGAGGCATGAATACCCTCCGCTCCATGACCCACACCCTGGCTGCAGCGGGACTGCTCACGACGGTGGTGCCGGCATTCGCCGACAACGCAGCCCCCCTGACCGCCAACGTCGGCATCACCAGCGACTACGTCTTCCGCGGTGTGTCCCAGACCCAAGGGGGACCTGCCATCCAGGGCGGGATCGATTATGCGCACCCGAGCGGTTTCTATGTCGGTACCTGGGCTTCCAATGTGTCCTGGGTCTCGGTGCGTTCCTTCAAGGACAGCAACGGCACCGTGACGACGGGCGATCCCTTCAAGGAAAACAACAGCATGGAATGGGACTTCTACGGTGGCTACAAAGCCTCCGCGGGGGACTTCGGCTATGACCTGGGCGTGATCACCTACTATTACCCGGGCAACAAGACCGCCGGGGCGAAATCGCCGGACACCACGGAGGTCTATCTGGGTGGCAGCTGGAAGTTTCTCAGCGTCAAGTACAGCCACGTGGTTTCCGAGAACTTCATCGGCTGGTACGACTTCACCAACAACCGCAATACCCGCGGCAGCCACTACCTGGAGCTCAACGCCAACTATGACCTGGGCGGCGGCTGGGGCGTGCTGGGCCATGTGGGGCATCAGACCGTCAAGCATGTCGGCGATGCCAGCTACACCGATTGGAAAGTCGGCGTGAGCAAGGACGTTGGCTTTGGCGTGATCACCCTGGCCTACACGGATACCAATGCGAAGGACTGGGCCTACGACTGGTCCACTTCGGCCAACGGCACCGATTTCAAGAAGGTTGCAGATGGCCGTGCCTTCGTGTCTTTCACCAAATCTTTCTGAATGGAGGCCACAGCCATGAAATTCGTCACGGCCATCATCAAGCCGTTCAAGCTGGACGAGGTGCGTGAGGCGCTGTCCGCCATTGGCGTGCAGGGCGTCACCGTCACCGAGGTCAAGGGCTTCGGACGGCAGAAGGGACACACGGAGCTCTACCGCGGCGCGGAATACGTGGTGGATTTTCTACCCAAGGTCAAGGTCGAGGTCGCCATCAAGGCCGACATGCTCGACCCGGTCCTGGAAGCGATCATGAAGTCGGCCAACACCGGCAAGATCGGCGACGGCAAGATCTTCGTGTTCGAGCTCGAACAAGTGGTGCGCATCCGTACCGGTGAGACCGGTCCGGATGCGCTGTAAGGAGGCCGACATGAAAAAACTCATCGCAGTCCTGGCGCTGTTCGGTGCCATCGGCTTCGCCACCCCCATCCTCGCGGAAGACGCGCCCGCGCCAGCTCCCGCCGCCGCAGCACCCGCGGCCGAGGCGGCCGCGCCTGCAGCGGCTTCCGCTCAGGCCGCCCCGGCGGCGCCTGCCGCCGCGCCCGCACCGACGCCGAACAAGGGCGACGTGTCGTGGATGCTGGTATCGACCCTGCTGGTGCTGATGATGGCCGTTCCTGGTCTCGCGTTGTTCTATGGCGGCCTGGTGCGCAGCAAGAACACCCTCTCGGTGCTGATGCAGGTGATGGTGACGTTCTCGCTGATCCTGGTGCTGTGGGCCATCTATGGCTACAGCCTCGCGTTCACCGAGGGCAATGCCTTCATCGGCGGTTTCGACCGGCTGTTCCTGAAGGGGATGTTCGACGCTTCTGCCGGCACCCTGTCCATGGGCGCGACTTTCAGCAAGGGTGTGGTCATTCCAGAGCTGCTGTTCGCGGCCTTCCAGGCCACCTTTGCCGGTATCACCTGCGCGCTCATCGTCGGGTCCTTTGCCGAGCGCATGAGGTTCTCGGCCGTGCTACTTTTCATGGCGCTGTGGTTCACCCTGAGCTATGTGCCCATTGCGCACATGGTCTGGTTCTGGATGGGGCCGGACGCTTACACCAGCAAAGAGGTGGTGGATGCCATGAACGCCAAGGCCGGGCTGCTTTGGCAGTGGGGCGCGCTGGACTTCGCGGGGGGAACCGTGGTGCACATCAACGCCGGTGTGGCCGGTCTGGTGGGCGCTTACCTCCTGGGCAAACGCATCGGATATGGCAAGGAGGCGATGCCGCCACATAACTTGACCATGACCATGATCGGCGCTTCCCTGCTGTGGGCGGGCTGGTTTGGCTTCAACGCCGGCTCCGCGCTGGAAGCAGGCAACGCCGCCGTGCTGGCCTTCTTCAACACCATGCTGGCCACCGCCGCCGCGGTGCTGTCCTGGACCTTTGCCGAGTGGATGCTGAAGGGCAAACCCTCCATGCTGGGTGCAGCCTCTGGCGCGGTCGCGGGTCTGGTTGCGATCACGCCCGCGGCCGGCAACGTGGGCATGATGGGTGGCCTGGTGATCGGCCTGGTGGCAGGCATTGTCTGCCTGTGGGGCGTGACCAGCCTGAAAAAGCTCTTGGGTGCGGACGATTCGCTGGACGTGTTTGGCGTGCATGGCATCGGCGGCATCGTCGGCGCCCTGCTCACTGGCGTGTTCAACACCCAGGCTCTGGGCGGGCCGGGCCTGGTTACCGACTGGGTCACCGCGACCGTCGGTTCCAACGCCATCCTGGATCAGGTGTGGATCCAGGCCAAGGCGGTGGGCGTGAGTGTGTCGTGGTCTGCGGTGGCGGCGTTCGTTTCCTACAAGATCGCCGATCTGGTGATCGGGCTGCGCGTGCCGGAAGAACAAGAGCGCGAAGGCCTGGATGTGTCTGAGCATGGGGAACGGGCCTACACGCTGTAACTCTTCTCGCCAGCCTCCTGGAAATGGGGTTCGGGCGCCTTACCTGGACTTGATGCGCTTAAAGAGGTGCTGCGCCTTGTCAAGCGAGAACGCTAGCTGCGATCTCACGTAGCTATTGAGCTTTACGAAAATAGTTGACAGGCTGCGTAAGTCAAACGTCATTCCCGCGAAAGCGGGAATCCAGAGATTTCTGGCCATCCCTGGGTCCCCGCCTTCGCGGGGACGACGCACGAGGAAGTGCGCCCGCCGCTGCGCAAGCGCCGGGTCCCCGCTTTCGCGGGGCAGCCACAAACATAGGGCTCAATAGGCGGGAACGGCTTATTGCATGGCCGTCTGCCTGGTTCCCCGCTTGCGCGGGCAGAACGGAGAGACCTCATGCCCTTGCGTGGTGCGCAATGCGCTACAATCGCCGCGTCCCCGCCGAGCAGGTCATCATGGTTCCCCATCTCACCACCGCCCTTACCGGCCCGCTGCTGTCCCTGGAAAAACGCATCCTGGAGGCGATGCCGGAAATCGAGCACTGGTTTCGCCTCAAGTGGCAGGAGCACAGTGTGCCTTTCTACGCATCGGTCGATCTGCGCAATGCGGGCTTCAAGGTGGCGCCGGTGGACACGAATCTGTTCCCGGGTGGCTTCAATAACCTCAACCGCGATTTCCTGCCCCTGTGTGTGCACGCGGCCATGTCGGCCGTGGAGAAGATTTGTCCCGACGCCCGGCGTTTTTTGATCGTCCCGGAGAGCCACACACGCAATCTCTACTACCTGGCCAATGTGGCGGCGCTCGCTTACATTCTGCGTCATGCGGGGCTGGAGGTCCGCGTCGGCACCCTCATTCCGGACATTACCCGCGCCACGCCCATTGCATTGCCTACCGGTGAGACGATCACGCTCGAACCCATGCATCGGGACGGTGACCGGCTGGTGCTTGCGGGCTTTGATCCTTGCGCGATCCTGCTCAACAACGATCTCTCGGGCGGCGTGCCGCAGCTTCTCGAGGGGGTGAAGCAGCCCATCATTCCGCCCCTCCACGCGGGCTGGCATACGCGCCGTAAGTCCGTGCACTTTGCCAATTATTCGCGGGTGGCGGCCGAGTTCGCTGCCCTGATCGGCATCGACCCCTGGCTCATCGATCCGTACTTTGAGACCTGCGGCCGCATCAACTTCCGCGAACGGAAAGGGGAGGAATGCCTGGCTGCCAAGGTGGAAGCGATGCTGGAAAAGATTCGCGCGCGCTACCGCGAAAACGGCATCACCGAGGAACCGTTCGTCATCATCAAGGCGGATGCCGGCACCTATGGTATGGGCATCATGACGGCTAAGCGTCCGGAGGATGTGCGCGAGCTCAACCGCAATCAGCGCAAGAAAATGGCAGTGGTCAAGGAAGGCCTCGCGGTCAGCGAGGTACTGATTCAGGAAGGGGTCTATACCTTCGAAAGCATCAACGAGGCGGTGGCCGAGCCGGTGGTGTACATGATCGACCACTACGTGGTGGGTGGCTTCTACCGTGTACACACGGGCCGGGGCAAGGATGAGAATCTCAATTCTCCCGGCATGCACTTCGTTCCCCTTTCTTTCGAGACCGCTTGCTCGCTGCCTGAAACCGAGGCGCGTCCTGACGCGCCACCCAACCGTTTCTACACCTATGGCGTGATCGCGCGCCTGGCGCTGCTCGCGGCGTCGCTGGAGCTAGAACAGACGGATCCGCGGCGCGCAGGGGGTGCGACCTGATAGCGAACGGCCCATGTCATCCCGTGCGCCTTTGGGCTGCGCGCTTACTGTCGATTCCCTCTAGGGGGCCCTCATGCGGCTAGCCATCCTGCTCGACCCGCTGGAACACATCAAGGTCTACAAGGACACGACCTTCGCGATCATGCGAGAGGCGGCGCGGCGTGGCCATGCCCTGTTCGTGCTGGAGCAGGGCGATTTGTGGCTCGAGGGGACAGAGGTGTGGGCCCGCGTGCGGCGCCTCGACCTCATCGACGATGCCCGGTCCTGGTATTCGCTGGGCGAGCCCAAGATCCATGTCCTGGGGGATTTCGACTGGGTGCTCATGCGCAAAGACCCGCCGTTCGATCTCGAGTACGTTTACACCACTTATTTGCTGGAGCTGGCGGAACGCCAGGGTGCGCGCATCTTCAACCGTCCCGCCGCCATCCGCGACTATAACGAGAAACTCGCCATTGCCCGCTTTCCCCAGTTCGTGGCGCCCACCCTCGTGAGCCGTGAGATGGCGCGGCTGCGCGCCTTCATCGAAGCTCAGGGGGACGCTGTGATCAAACCGCTCAACGCCATGGGCGGCGCTGGCGTGTTCCGTGTCTCACCTGCGGATCCCAATCTCAGCGTAATCCTGGAGACCATGACCCAACTGGGTACGCGCACCGTCATGGCCCAGCGCTACATCCCGGAAATCCGGGCCGGCGACAAGCGCATCCTGCTCATCGACGGCGAGCCCGTGCCTTGGGCGCTGGCGCGCATTCCCAAGGCCGGGGAGACGCGGGGCAACCTTGCCGCCGGTGGCCGCGGCGTAGCCCAGCCCTTGAGCGACCGCGACTGGGAAATCGCCACCACCCTCGGCCCGGTGTTGAAGAGCGAGGGGCTGTTCCTGGTGGGGTTGGACGTGATCGGCGATTGGCTGACGGAGATCAATGTCACCAGTCCCACCGGCATGCAGGAGATCACGGCCCAGACGGGGTTTGAGGTGGCCGCCAAGTTCATGGATGCGCTGGAGCGGCAATGATGCCTTTGCCGTTTGCTTCCAGCGCGCGGAGGTGGTGGCTTTCCCTGGCGGTGCTCGCCTGGCTCGTGTCACTGGCGGGTTGTGGCGATGCGCCGGTTCATCGGCAGCAAGCGTATGTGTTCGGCACCCTGGTAGAGGTCGTCATCCAGGGTGAGCCGCCGGAAAAGGCGCAGGCGGCGGCAGGCGAGGTGCTGCGCGGGTTCGACCGAATGAACCGCGACTTCCATGCGTGGAAGCCGGGACCCCTCACCGCCCTCAATGCGGCTTTCGCCAAGGGTGAGACTGCGCCTGTGTCCGCGGAACTTGCCGCCGCCATCGAGGATGCGCGCCGCTGGTGGGTGGCCTCGGAAGGTCTGTTCAATCCCGCCATCGGCCGGCTCATCGCCCTGTGGGGTTTTGAGTCCGATGAATTCAAACCCGTGCGGCCTGATCCCGCGGCCATCGACAAGCTGGTCGCGGCCCATCCAGGCATGGGGGACATCGTCATCGCCGAAGGCCGGGCGGCAAGCCGCAATCCTGCCGTGCAACTGGACTTCGGCGGCTACGCCAAGGGACTTGCCCTGGACCGGGCGGCCGCGCAGCTCAAGGCGGCAGGCATTCGCAATGCGCTCATCAACATCGGTGGCAACATCCTCGCCCTGGGGCGCGCTGGCGACCGTCCTTGGCATGTGGGCATCCAGCATCCGCGCCGGGCAGGGGTGCTCGCCGAACTGGATTTGCAGGATGGCGAAGCCATCGGCACCTCGGGCGACTACCAGCGTTATTTCGAAGCGGAGGGCCGACGCTACTGTCATATCATCGACCCCCGCACCGGCTGGCCGGTCCAGGGGGTGCAGGCGGTCACGGTGCTGGTGCCGCCCGGGCCGCAAGCGGGCGTGCGTTCGGATGTGCTGTCCAAGCCCCTGTTCATTGCCGGTCCCGGAGCCTGGCGTCAAGTAGCTGAAAAACTGCAGGTTCGTCAGGCCCTGCTAGTGGATGGGGAGGGTAGAATATTCGTCACGCAGGGGCTGGCGCGGCGCCTCAAATTCGCGCCGGATGTGCCCAAGGTCGTGGTCGTACCCTGAGCGGGCCGCGTCCTTGGGGCTTGCCAGTCGGCCTGGCACGAATATTTCTTTCAATCCGAGACCGGCGCCAGGTACGCCGGTGGCAAGGCAACGGGCTAAGTTGCCACGAGCGGAAGACTGGGGATCGCCCACACGAGGATGGCATCATGATCGGGATTTTGATCATCGCCCACGGCGCCTTGGGCGAGAGTCTCATCCACTGCGCAAGCCATGTGTTCGGCAGCCGGCCGCCGCGCCTGCGTCAGCTGGGTGTGAGTGTGCACGACGAGCCCGCCGCCCTACTGCCGCAGGCACGGGCCCTGGTAGCGGAGCTGGATGACGGCAGCGGCGTGCTGGTGCTGTCGGACATCTACGGCGCGACGCCCTGCAACATCGGCTGTCGGCTGCTTCAGCCCGGCAAGGTGGAAGTGGTGGCCGGCGTGAACCTACCCATGCTGGTGCGGGCATTGACTTATCGGGAACAGCCGCTAAGCGTGGTGGTGGAAAAAGCCATCAGCGGCGGTCGGGAAGGCGTCATCGAGGTATCGAGAGAGGCGTGCAGTGTTGCAGCAGGACGTTGAAATCATCAACAAGCTGGGCCTGCATGCACGTGCCTCGGCGAAACTCTCCCAGCTCGCGGGCCAGTTCAAGAGCGATATCTTCCTGGAACGCAATGGCAATCGCGTCAATGCGAAAAGCATCATGGGCGTGATGATGCTGGCGGCCGCCAAGGGCAGCACCATTCGCATCGAGACCAACGGGCCCGACGAGGCCGAGGCCATGGCGGCCCTCACCAGGCTGATTCGCGACAAGTTCGGGGAGGGACAGTGACCGTTTGGCGGCAACATCGTGACGCGCCTGCGCGCCCCTGGCGCGGCGTTCTGGTCCAGGGGCGGGTATGAGCTTCACCATGCACGGCGTGGCGGTGTCCGGTGGCATCGCCATCGGTTTCGCCCATTTGGTCTCCCACGCCGCGCTCGACGTCCCCCATTACGCCCTGCCCCGTCACCTGCTGGAAGAAGAAAAAGCCCGCTTCGATGCCGCCGTGGCCGCCGTGCGGGCGGAGCTGGAAGCCACGCGCGAGCACATCCCGCCCAATGCGCCGCCGGAAGTGGAGGCCTTTCTCCAGGTGCACCTGATGATCCTGAATGACACCAGCCTCTCCAAGGTGCCCAAGCAGTTAATCGAAGCCCAGCAGTGCAACGCGGAGTGGGCGCTGGCGCAGCAGATGGAGAACCTGCTGGACCAATTCGAGAGCATCGAGGACCCTTACTTGCGCGAGCGCAAGCAGGACGTGATCCAGGTGGTGGAGAAGGTGCTCAAGCAGCTGCTGGGGCATCCCGGCATGCCGGCGGAAGGGCGCAGCCCGGAGGAGACCAGCATCCTGGTGGCCCATGACTTGTCGCCAGCGGACATGATCCTATTCAAGCGCCACCAGTTCGCCGCCTTCATCACGGACGTGGGCGGTGCCACTTCCCACACTGCCATTCTCGCGCGTAGCCTCAACATTCCCTGCGTGGTGGCGTTGCACCATGCGCGCAGTCTGATCCGCGAGCACGAGCTACTCATCGTGGATGGTGAACAGGGCGTGGTCATCGTCAATCCGGACCAGCACGTGCTGGCCGAGTACCAGCTGCGCAAGAACCAGTGGGAGATCGACCGTCAGAAGCTCAAGCGCATCGTTCAGGCGCAGACACGCACCCTGGACGGCACGCCAGTGGAACTACACGCCAACATCGAGCTGCCCCAGGACGTGGCCCAGGTGAAAGAGAACGGCGCCACCGGCATCGGCCTATTCCGCAGCGAGTTCTTGTTCATGAACCGCCGCGACCTACCGAGTGAGGATGAGCAATTCGAGTTCTACCGCAGGGTGGTGGAGGAGATGGATGGCGCACCGGTGACCATCCGTACTCTCGATCTCGGGGCCGACAAGCAGCTCACCCACATGGAGCGACCGGCCAGCGCCAATCCCGCCCTGGGCTTGCGCGCTATCCGCCTGTGTCTAGCCGAGCCCCATCTCTTCCACACCCAGCTGCGCGCCATCTTGCGTGCCTCCCATTATGGCCGGGTGCAGATCCTCATTCCCATGCTCGCCACCATGCAGGAGCTCGACCAGACCTTGCATCTGCTCGAGGTGGCCAAGCACAGCTTGGAAGCGGACGGTCTCCCCTACGACAAGGGCGTCAAGGTCGGGGGCATGATCGAAATCCCCGCTGCCGCCCTCACGGTTCAGGTCTTCGTGAAGAAGCTGGACTTCCTCTCCATCGGCACCAACGACCTGATCCAGTACACGCTGGCAATCGACCGCACCGACGATGCGGTGGCGCATCTTTACGATCCCCTGCATCCTGCGGTGCTGCAGCTGGTGGCACACACCATCCGCACTGCCCATCGCAACGGCACGCCGGTGGCCGTGTGTGGCGAGATGGCCGGCGATCCCAGCCTCACCCGGCTCCTGCTGGGCTTTGGTCTGCGCGAGTTCTCCATGCACCCGGCCCATCTGCTCGCCGTCAAGCAGCAGGTGCTGAAGACCAACCTGCCGGAAGTAGCGAACCTGGTGAGCAAGATGCTCAAGACCGAGCACCCGGAAAAGATGCGGGCGTTGCTTGCGCGGCTCAACAACCTGTAGGCGCGATCACCAGGCGGCGGGAACCTTCGCGCTATAATCCGATCCTTTCCGCAGTCTTCCCGTGCCTTTCCTTCCCATGAAAAAACTGCTGTTTGCGTTCCTGTTGCTTATCCATGCCACGTTCGTGCATGGGGAGAGCCGTCTTCTGCCGCCGCCGCCAGCGCCCGACATCGCCGCCCGGTCCTGGGTGCTGCTGGATTTCCAGAGCGGGCAAGTGCTCACCGCACACAACCCGGACATGCGCATTGAGCCCGCTTCGCTGACCAAGCTGATGACGGCGTATCTCAGCTTCACCGCCATCCGCCAAGGCCGGCTCAAGCTGGACCAGACCCTGCCCGTATCTGAAAAGGCTTGGCGCACGGAGGGCTCGCGCATGTTCCTCGATCCCAGGACGCCGGCGCGCGTGGACGATCTGCTCAAGGGCATGATCGTGCAGTCCGGCAACGATGCCTGCATCACGCTGGCCGAGGGTATTGCCGGTACCGAGGAAGCCTTCGCCGAGCTCATGAACCGAGAGGCGAAGCGGCTCGGGCTTTCCAACACCCATTTCATGAATTCCACCGGCCTGCCTCATCCCCAGCACTATTCCACGGCACGCGATCTGGCTTTGCTGGCGGCGGCCCTGATCCGCGACTTCCCGGAGTTCTATCCGCTGTATGCGCTGAAGGAATTCACTTACAACCGCATCACCCAGCCCAACCGCAACAGGCTGCTGTGGCAGGATCCCTACGTGGATGGAGTCAAGACCGGCCATACCGAGGCGGCGGGTTACTGTCTGATCGCCTCCGCCCGGCGCGGCCAGATGCGGCTCATCTCGGTGGTCACCGGCGCCGCCTCCGACAATGCGCGCACTGCGGAAAGCCAGAAACTGCTCAATTACGGCTTCCAGTTCTATGAGACCTACCGCCTCTACCAGAAGGGCCAGACCGTGGCCACCCTGCCGGTGTACAAGGGCGCCTCCAACACGGTGAAGGCGGGCTTCGATCGCGATGTGTACCTATCCCTGCCCAAGGGGTGGTATGCCCAGGCCAAGGCCAGCCTGATGAGCCGGCAGCCTCTGCTGGCCCCCCTGACCCAGGGACAGGCCGTGGGCACCCTTACCATCCAGATTGAGGGCAAGCCCTACGCCAGCTACACGCTGCAGGCGCTCACCGAGGTGCCGGTGGCGGGCATGTTTGGCCGCGCCTGGGATACGGTGAAGCTGTGGTTCAAGTGATTTACCTCAACGGCGAGTGGATGCCCCTGGAACAGGGCAGGGTGTCCGTACTGGACCGGGGCTTTATTTTCGGCGACGGCGTGTACGAGGTGATTCCCGTCTATTCACGTCGGCCCTTCCGGCTAGCCGAACACCTGCGACGCCTACAGTACAGCCTGGACCAGATTAAGCTCGCCACCCCCCACGACGAGGCAGCGTGGACTCGACTCATCGGCGAGCTCATCGCCCGTAACGCGGGTGAGGACCAGTATCTCTATTTGCAAGTCACGCGTGGTCCCGCCAAGCGCGACCACGCCTTCCCGCAGCAGGTGACCCCCACCGTGTTCATGATGAGCACCCCGCTTGCTCCACCCGATCCGGTGCTCAAGGCGAGCGGTGTTACCGCCATCACCGCGGTGGACAACCGGTGGCTGCGCTGCGACATCAAGTCGATCTCGCTTTTGCCCAACGTCCTGCTGCGTCAACTGGCAGTGGAGGCGGGCGCAATGGAAGCGGTGCTGCTACGCGACGGTTTCCTCACCGAAGGTGCAGCGAGCAACATTTTCGTGGTGAAGGCAGGGGCCCTGTATGCGCCCCCCAAGGACCATCTGATGCTGGCGGGCATCACCTACGACGTGGTGGTGGAACTCGCCCGACAAGATGGCATGCCGGTACACATCCGCCCCATTGCCGAGGCTGAGGTGCGCGCGGCGGACGAACTGTGGCTCACCTCCTCGACGCGGGAGGTGTTGCCCATCACGGCCCTGGACGGCCAAGCCGTGGGGACTGGGCGGCCCGGCCCCCTGTTCCAGCGCATGGATGCCCTCTACCAGGCCTACAAGGCCACCACCATGCGAGGGAAATGAACATGGGCGCACAAAAATGCGTGATGGAATTCCCTATGGACTTCCCCATCAAGATCATGGGCGAGTCACGAGACGAATTTGCGCAAACCATCGTGGAAATCGTCTTGCGTCACGCGCCGGATTACGACGTGGCCAGCACCGAGATGCGGCCCTCCCGATTGGGCCGTTACCTAAGCCTCACCTGCACCATTCGCGCCACGTCCCAGGCTCAGCTCGATGCCCTGTACACCGAGCTAAGCCGTCATCCCCTAGTGAAGGTGGTCTTGTGACGCGACTCACCCGCGGCCAAACGGGTGAGAACGCCGCCTCCCAACACGCCGCGCTGATCGTGCGCCACCTCGGCCGCGTCGAGTACGAGCCCACCTGGCACGCCATGCAGGATTTCACCGCCCGGCGCGGCCCCGACACGCCGGACGAGCTCTGGCTGCTGGAACATCCGCCCATCTATACCCTGGGGCTCGCTGGCAAGCGCGAACACATCCTGCAAGTGACCCACATCCCCATCCTCCCCGTCGACCGCGGCGGCCAGGTCACCTACCACGGCCCGGGCCAGCTCATTGCCTACCTGCTGCTCGACCTGAAGCGGCGCGGCTTAAGCGTGCGTGAGCTGGTCAACCGCATGGAACAGGCTGTGATCGATCTGCTGGCTGACTACGGAATAGAAGGCCAGCGCCGCGACAAGGCGCCGGGCGTGTACGTGGACGGAAAAAAAATCGCCGCGCTCGGACTGCGCATCAGACACGGTATGAGCTACCACGGCCTCGCCCTCAACGTGGACATGGACCTTGCGCCCTTCAGCGCCATCAACCCTTGCGGCTATGAGGGGCTAAAGGTCACGCAGCTTAGCGAGCTGGGCGTGGACGAGCCGCTCGATCAGGTGGGCGAACGCCTGCGGGTGCGCCTGGAGGCTTGCCTCTAGCGATCCAAGGGACTCACCACGCCGCGCCCGCCTCGATTGAGCACATGGGTGTAGATCATGGTGGTCTGCACGTCCTTGTGGCCAAGCAGTGCCTGCACGGTGCGGATGTCGTAGCCGGATTGAAGCAGGTGGGTGGCAAAGGAATGGCGCGGCGTATGCGCCGTGGCAGGCTTGGCAATCTCGGCATCGCGCACCGCCTGACGCACCGCCCGCTGCACGGCCTGATCGCTGACATGATGCCGCCTTTCCACCCCGCTGCGCGGGTCCTGCGAGCGCCCAGCCGCCGGGAATACATATTGCCACCCCACGCACGGCCCGTATTCGGATACTTGCGGGCAAGAGCAAAGGGCAGATACACCTCGCCGAAGCCTTTCTGCAGATCATCATCATGCAAGCGCTTCACCGCTACGAGGTGGGCCTAAAGCGGCTACACCAGGCTGACGGTCAACATCGTGACCCGATCCTTGTTGCCCTTGCCTTCCCTCACCACGATCTCGCGCCGGTGAAAATCCACGTCCTTCACGCGCAGACGAACGGCCTTCATGATGCGCATGCCGGTTCCGTACAATAGCCGCGCGATCAGGCCGATCGTCCCCTGCATGCGATCCAATAGGCGGGCCACCTCGCGCTCGATCAGCACCACCGGCAGCCGCCGCGGAGCCTTGGCTTGCTCCACCTCATCCAGCCAGGGCAATTCGATCCCCAGAACCTGCTTGTAAAGAAACAGCAACGCGCTCTTGGCCTGGTTCTGCGTGGCTGCGGCAACATTACCCTGCACCGCAAGATGGGTGAGGAATTGCTCGACCTCGGCGGCCCCATATCCTTGGGATGCCGCTTGTCATGAAAGCGGATATAACGCTTGATCCAGTCCGTGTACGCCTGTTGGGTGCGAATGCTATAGTGCTTCAGCCGAATCTTGTCGCGCACATGATCGAGCAGCTTGGGGCGGGAGGCAGAGGGAGAGCTGGGGGAGATGGCTTGACGCATTCTTTGTCCTTTTTAGGATGTCCGAAAAACTGCGCCGTATTGATTTTTATGAAGTTATGCTAGATATTTGATTTTATCCGTCAAGACGACGACATTCTTTTCGTCGTTTAGGACGGCTACTTTTTGTTAGAACTCATGACCGACAGCGAGCGTAGTTCCGAACACCACATCCAAGGAGAGGTTGCGCGTGGTCGAGCGCCGCTCGGCCTTTGGACATGGGTCTGGGCACTTCTGCTATCGATATTGGTGGCGCCGCCGTTCTATGGTTTCAATTCAATTGCTGCTTCATTTGCTGAGTTCTACGGATCATTTGGTTCAAATCTTCCATCACTCACAAAATCAGTGCTCGCGTCTTCTGCCTCTATTGCGGCCAACCTCCGCATAGCTTTAGGTACCCAAATCACTTTGCTTATTGCACTTGCGATAACTGCCGTAGTGCGCAGAGCTTTCTTTTTGGTCGCGTTAATTAATCTTGTTATCCTTTTGACCTTGGCTGCGATTCTTTATGTGCTATTTTTCTCTGGGAAAAGTGGTTTAGTAGCGCTATGAATTCTAACTCTGCATTTGAGAGCGACGCCCCAGCAGCAGGGCGCGCCTCAATTAATCGTTAGGGCCCTGTCATGTATAAAAATGCGGCTCGCTTTGCCCAGCGCTACTTAGAGAAGACTGGGAAGCTCGTTTCAGATGCTGGCCCTGCGAACTCCAACAGAAAAAGAAAAGCTGCAGCGGCTAAAGTTGCCTCATCTAGCAACGTTCCGTCCAATGTAGAAAACAATGGTAAATCAAAACTAAGGAAACCAAAAAACAGGTCCGGTAAGAAACGTACACCTCAAGTAGTTATCGCCATAGTTCACATGCAAACGGAGATCAAACCCACAGCAATGGAAATGGCATTTTTTCTTGCAAAAGCAAAACTGAAATCCAATGACAACAATTGACGCTTATGCCCTAACCCTGCATTCGAGCGGGACGCGCCAAAAGCGGCGCGCCCCTCAAGCTGCACGTTGGGCGTCATTAAGGTAAGCCATGGCTCTACTCGCTGAAGAAATTGTTGAAGAATGGTTGAACCGACAGGGATATTTCACGATTCGCGGAATCAAGATGGGCGTTCAAGAAATTGACCTGCTCGCGGTCAAATGGAACACATCTGGAAAGGCTGAGTGCCGCCACGTTGAAGTTCAGGCATCCATTCGCCCCGTTAGCTACATTTCTCAGGTTCCAAAAGAAGACCAAAAATCTGGTCGCGCTGCCAACAGCGCCAAACGCTCTCAAGAAGAACTGGAGCAAGGGGTGGCTGAGTGGGTGGAAAAGAAATTTCGGCGCTCCGACAAAAAAGCGCTTATGGCAAAGCTGTGGGGCGGCGAATGGTCATCCGAACTCGTGGTTAATGTCGTGAAATCCGAAGAAGAACTAAAGCTCATCGCCAGTCACGGAATCAAGATTCTCCGACTGAACGAGATAGTTTCCTCTCTCGTCAAAGATTCTTTTGTTATCGGTAGCGCCAGTGGCGCTGACATCGTTGACCTTATTCGCATGGGGTCTCACGTAGAGGGGGGCGCGTGATGCCCAACCCTACGGTCAAGCGGGACTGGCTTACAGCGGGCTTCGCCCGCCGCCAGCCAGCCCCTCACCTCAAACGTTAGCGCCTATGCCGGAACCATTTGAGGACGTCTCACGCTGGCCCGTTTCCCGCTATTTCCGCGAGGTGGTAGCGGCTCAACCTGATGGGCGAGTTTTGCTTTCTCTGGGAAGAGTCAACCTTATTGCGGGTTGTCTGCTCACTTTCTGGCTCGTTCTTGCTCCCCAGAGCAGCAGCCTTGGAGGGGTTCATGTCGTGCTTTTCCTTGGACTTCCTCTAGTCGGGTTTGTCTGGTTCCTCAAAGACATGCCTCCCCCCCAACTTACAACTTTTGAGCACATCGTGCGCGAGCCTTGGCAGCGCCAAATTTCCGTTGGCCTTCAACTTATTGTAGGGTTGGCACCATGGGCAGCTGCCGGCAGTGCTGTATTGTGCTAACACTGCGCTCCAGCGGGACCCTTCGCCGCAAAGCGGCTCGCGCCGCTGAGCTTCGACGTTAGGGACATGCTCACCTTTATCCGCCTCGTTGCCATTCTTCTCGGGTTCGCCTTGATCGCAGCCCCCTCTTACCTCGGGCTTATGTTCGCGTATGGCGTCGGCGAACCACCTGAGCCCGGAAGTTACCTTTTGTTCTTCGGCCCGCTGTTCATCATGGGGTTGGTGCTGGGCTTGGGGCCATTGCTTATTGGTCTTCCTCGCGTTGTTGCCGGTTCTGTCACCCCCAAAGCGCGGGTCGCCGCTGGCTTGCTTTTGTCTGTTTCTGCCGCGCTAATCGCCTTTTTGGGCATGGGCGGCTCCGTAACACGCGTGGTTTCGCCGGTCATTCTCTTGCTTGAGTTCGTTATGTTTGTTGTCTTCGTTTGGCCTGCGAAACCTTTTTCCGCTAACCCCTCGCTCCAGGGGGACGCGCCGCAAGCGGCGCGCCCCTGAGCTTGGACGTTAGACAGGAGAATCAGACCGTGACGCAGACCATCACGCGCATCAACGAGGTGACAGAATGATCGGCGCCAGCTTCGACAGCACCAAGACCTCCCTCCAAGACTTGCTCGCCCGGGCCGACAAGGGAAAGCTCCAGCTACCGGACTTTCAGCGCGGTTGGGTGTGGGACGACGAGCGGATCCGGAGCCTGATCGGCAGCGTCTCGGTCTCATTCCCGATCGGCGCCGTGATGCTCCTCGAAACAGGTGGCGCGCACGTTCGCTTCAAGCCACGCCCCCTTTCTGGTACGGACTCGGGCCTGCGCGGGGTCGCCCCCGAGGCGCTCATCCTCGACGGCCAACAGCGCCTCACCTCCCTCTACCAGGCGCTTCTCGGCAGGGAGGCTGTCGAGACCAGGGACCAGAAGGGAAAGCCCATCCGGCGCTGGTACTACCTCGATATGAAGAAGGCCCTCGCCAACGCCGACGAACGCGAAGACGCCGTGCTGAGCGTTCCTGAGGACCGGGTGGTCAAGACCTTCGGCGGAGAGATCGCGCTCGACGTAAGCACGCCCGAACGCGAGTACGCCGAGGATCTCTTTCCCGCGAACCGGATCTTCCAGAGCGCAGAGTGGCGGCAGGCCTACAACAAGTATTGGAACTACGCACCCGAGAAGATCCAGCTCTACGACGCTTTCGAGCGCGAGGTGATCAAGCGCTTCGAGCAGTACCAGGTGCCGGTGATCGAGCTGAAGAAGGAGACGCCGAAGGAGGCCGTCTGCCTCGTGTTCGAGCGCGTCAACACGGGCGGCGTAGCGCTCAACGTCTTCGAGCTTCTCACCGCGTCGTTCGCTGCAGACGACTTTCAGCTCCGCGACGACTGGGAGGCGCGAGAGAAGCGCCTTAAGAGCAGGCACCCCGTTCTTGCGAGCCTCCAGAACGACGATTTCCTCCAAGCGATCTCGCTCCTCGTCAGCCAGGAACGCCGTCGTGCCGCGCTCACGACTGGCCGAGCGGAACACGAGGCGCCCGGCATCAGTTGCAAGCGCAAGGACATCCTCAGGCTCGAAGTCGCCGATTGGAAGGCCTGGGCCGATAGCGTTGAGGAGGGATTCGTGCGTGCCGCGCGCTTTCTCCACGGCCAGAAGATCTTCAACGCGCGCGATCTCCCTTACCGCACCCAGCTCGTGCCGCTGGCGGCGATCTTTGTGGACCTAGGTAAGGACGGCGAGACCGATGGCACCCAGCAGAAGATCGCGCGTTGGTACTGGTGTGGTGTGTTCGGCGAGCTTTACGGTGGTGCCATCGAGACCCGCCTCGCCCGCGACCTGCCCGAGGTGGTCGCCTGGATACGCGGCGAGGCCACCGAGCCTGTGACCATCCGGGAATCGAGCTTCCAGGCGGGGCGACTGCTCACGCTCCGCACCCGGAACAGCGCCGCGTACAAGGGCCTCTACGCGCTTCTTATGCGCGACGGCGCGCACGACTTCCGCACGGGCGTGCCGATCGATGCCCAGACCTTCTACGACGACAAGGTGGACATCCACCACATCTTCCCCGAGCGCTGGTGCAAAGGCGCAGGGCTGCACCCCGGCGTCTACAACAGCGTGATCAACAAGACTGCGCTCGCTGCTCGCACCAACCGTCAGATCGGTGGCCGTGCGCCGTCCGAGTACTTGCCAGCCATCCAGAAGGCCGCCGGCATCGACGACGCCCGTCTAAACCAGATCCTGGAATCCCACGCAATCAACCCCGATCACCTGCGCAACGACAACTTCTGGGCCTTCTTCGCCGCCCGTGCTGAGGCGCTACTCCAGCGCATCGAAACGGCCACTGGCAAGGCGATCCCGCGCGAGCCGGCGCTCTTCCAGGCCGGTGCTGAGGTGGAGACCTACGACGAAGGGCCCGAGGAGTGGGAAAAAGAGCAAGCCATCGAGGATGTGGTATCGTGATCAGTGTACGGCAACAACTGTCTAACAACCGGTTGCAGCGGACGGTCCGCTGCGCGGCCCGCCGCTGAACCGGCGCGTTATGCATTCAAGGAGGCGCTATGCGCAAACCGTCGTCTGTAGGTGCACTGGAAAAGCTCGGGATGGTTCGTCTTTCTCGCTCGTTCTATATGCGCGAATTTTTGTATAGCGAAACAGCAAACTTTCACGGGCTGCAAAATATTCCAGATAACCCAGACCTGGCTATTGAGGTCGGCCGAAAACTCTGCGAGGAACTTCTTGAGCCGTTAAATGCAACCTTTGGGCGGGTTGCTGTACGCTCCTCATTTCGGTCCTGCGAAATAAACGCATTCTGTAACGAGCACAAATACGGTTGCGCCAATAACGAGGCGAACTACGGCAGGCACATTTGGGATCGCCTCGACGCTGAAGGGCTAAAAGGTGCTACTGCATGCATTGTACTTCCTTGGTTCACAGACCGTTACGAACAAGGAACTGATTGGCGGGCTCTCGCCTACTGGATTCACGACCATCTCCCATACAGTGAGCTTGAGTTTTTTCCAGCCATCTGTGCCTTCAATATCAGTTGGCATGAAAAACCAAAGAAATCCATCTATAGCTTTATCGAACCAAAGGGATATTTGCTGCGGGGACAGCACACGCCAAGTGGTCAATCAACCTTATATGCAGACTTCCCACCTTTGCGCCATGCATAACATGGCGCTCAAAAGGGACGCACGGCCAGCGGGCTTCGAAAGGTGGTCGGTTAATTCACCGCCCGTGCCTTCGGCAGGCGTCCCCGGTGCCGGGCGCCCCTTAGCTCTACGTTAGCCCACGAGAACCCCATGGCACCCACAGTCGTCCGCGATGGCCCGTTCAGGCTCTTCTTCTTTTCCCGGGAAGAGCCGAGAATGCATGTTCATGTCGCACATCCAGACGGCGAAGCCAAGTTCTGGATCGAACCCTCGGTGGCCCTGGCAAGTCATACGGGGCTGTCGCAGAAGGAATTGGCCGCTGCTGAAGAAGTCGTCCGCCGTCATTTGCAGGAGATCACCGATGCCTGGTACAAACACTTTGGCCGCTGAGGTCACGCACATTTCCAAGCATGGCTTCTGGCTGTTGCTTGGCGACGAAGAGCTGTTGATTCCATTCTCCGAGTTTCCATGGTTTCGCCAGGCAACCGTGGATCAACTTTGCAATGTTGAATGGCCTACGGCAGATCACCTTTACTGGCCTCTGCTCGATGTCGATCTATCGGTCGAGTCCATCCGACATCCCGAACGTTTTCCGCTGGTTTCCGCTGTTTCGGCTCTCAAGAAACACGCCCCAAGTAGTTGATTGGTAATGGTGCGTTCACGCGACTTCTGGATTGTTGATGAGTTTCGCCGAGTTTTTCGGCGCGCAGGGATAACTGGCGGACGACTCTTTCGCGGTAGCATTCTTCGAAGTAGTCCTGGCCCTGATCGGTCTATTCTTCACCCTTGGTCAGCATGGTGTAGATCAGCCGGGCCAGCTTGTGGGCGGCGGCGGTGACGGCCTTGGGCTTATCCATGCGCGCGCGCATGCGGCGAAAGTAGGCGCCCAGGGCCGACTGACTGGTGCGCAGGGCGGCAGCGGCCAATCGCAATGCCTGCGTGCACCGTTAGGGTCAGGCCTTTACTTTACGTGCACCGTTAGGGTCAGGCCTTTACTTTACACCCACCCCGCCATGCACCGTTAGGGTCAGGCCTTTACTTTACACCCACCCCGCCAAAACCAAACGAGAACGCCGGCGCCTGGGACAACCGCCCGCAGGAACGTGCTCACCCCTCAGGTTCCACAAAACATGCGGAATGCCGACATGGATGCTGCGGGCGCGGGTTCAGCCAGGGGAGCGTGGAGCGAGCTTTCGTCGAAGGGCTGGCGGAGGGCCGCCAGCACCCGCCCCAAAGGCGCGAGATCGCCGGTTCGCCCGGGGTGCGGATACGGGCTGAGCAGGCTCTGTGGCGGCGTGCAAGGGTGGATACCCCACACATCAAACCTGGGAACTGAGTGCTGCGCCGGCCAATGCGTCCGCCCAGGTGTGTGCCTGCGCCGCGTCGCGGGCTTCCACCATGACACGCAAAACGGGCTCGGTGCCACTGGCGCGAATCAGCACGCGCCCTTGCTGCCCCAGCGCTGCCTCAGCGGCGCGGACCATGTCGAGCAATGCCGCGTTGGCACGCCAGTCCGAACGGGTGTCGAAGCGCACGTTGCGCAGCACCTGGGGGTAGAGGGTCACGGGTGCGAGCAAGTCGGCCAACATCACCTCAAAGGGTCAGGCCTTTACCTTCTAGTTTGCTGCTCTCGCGTCCCCCTGACCTTCCCATTGCGATCCGCCAAGCTCCTGCACCATCCAGCGGCTCGCAAGTGGCC